>NZ_JBFUBY010000054.1:0-17580 GCF_056405515.1 Polaromonas sp. P1_G2 | reverse complement strand
GGTCTATGTCGCCGCCCTTGTTCAAGAGGAACAGCGCCAGGCCTGCGATCACGATAAATCCGAGTACAAGTTTCCACATCTTTCTCTTCTCCAAAAAAGCAAAAAACAAAAAGGCAAAAAAAACCCAAAAAAAAGCCCCCGGCACATGGATGACGAGGGCCTGCAAATATCACCAGGCTCTTCAGCCTGAAGAAACCGGTGCGGGCCATCGGGCCCGCGCCGGCGATCACACCAATCAGTCGTTGGCGTAAATGTCCACGTCCTTGGTTTCCTTGATGAACAAGGTGCCAATCACCACGGTCATGCCGGCGATGATGATCGGATACCAGAGGCCGTTGTACATATTGCCGGTCTGCGCCACGATGGCGAATGCGGTCRTCGGCAGCAGGCCGCCGAACCAGCCGTTGCCGATGTGGTACGGCAGGCTCATCGAGGTGTAGCGGATGCGGGTCGGGAACAGTTCCACCAGCATGGCGGCGATAGGGCCGTAGACCATGGTCACCAGCACCACCAGGTAGAACAGGATGGCCGTGACCATGACCTTGTCGATCTTGGCCGGGTCGGCCTTGGCGGGATAACCGGCGGTCTTCAGGTCGTCAGCCACGAGCTTCTTGAACTCGGCGTCCTTCTTCTTGGCGTCGTCGGCGCTCATGCCCTTGGCGGTGTAGCTGGGGATCGCGGTTTCGCCGATCTTGATGGTGGCCACCGTGCCGGCGGGTGCGGCGACGTTCTCATAGCTCACCGAAGCGCCTGCCAGCACCTGTTTGGCGATGTCGCACGAGCTGGTGAACTTGGCGGTGCCGGTCGGGTTGAACTGGAACGAGCACTCTTTCGGGTCGGCGGTCACGATCACCTTGTTCTTGGCTTGCGCGGCGGCGAGGTCGGGATTGGCGGCCTTGGTCAGCGCGGTGAACACCGGGAAGTAAGTGACCACGGCCAGCAGGCAGCCGGCCATGATGATGGGCTTGCGGCCGATCTTGTCCGACAGCGTGCCGAAGATCACGAAGAAAGGCGTGCCCAGGATCAGCGAATACGCCACCAGGATGTTGGCCGTGGGGCCGTCCACCTTGAGCGCCTGCGTCAGGAAGAACAGCGCGTAGAACTGGCCCGAATACCAGACCACGGCCTGGCCGGCGGTCAGGCCGATCAGCGCCAGGATCACGATCTTCAGGTTTTTCCACTGGCCGAAGGACTCGGACAGCGGCGCCTTGGAGGTCTTGCCCTCGGCCTTCATTTTCTGGAAGGCGGGGGATTCGTTCATCGACAAACGGATGTAGACCGACACGGCCAGCAGCAGGATGGAGACGATGAACGGAATGCGCCAGCCCCAGTCGGCGAAAGCGGCCTCGCCCATGGCGGTACGCACACCCAGGRTCACCAGCAGGCTCAGGAACAGGCCCAGCGTGGCCGTGGTCTGGATCCAGGAGGTGTAGGCGCCGCGCTTGCCCTGGGGCGAGTGCTCTGCCACGTAGACGGCTGCGCCGCCGTACTCACCGCCGAGCGCCAGGCCTTGCAGCATGCGCAGGGCGATCAGGATCACCGGCGCGGCCACGCCGATCGAGGCATAGTTGGGCAAGAGGCCCACGATGAAGGTCGACAGGCCCATGATCACGATGGTGACCAGGAAGGTGTACTTGCGGCCGATCATGTCGCCCAGGCGGCCGAACACCAGCGCGCCGAAGGGGCGCACGATGAAGCCGGCGGCAAACGCGAGCAGCGCGAAGATGAAGGCCGAGCCCGAATCCAGTCCGCTAAAGAACTGCTTGGCGATGATGGCCGCCAATGAACCGTAGAGGTAGAAGTCGTACCACTCGAATACCGTGCCGAGCGAAGAGGCGAAGATCACCTTCTTCTGCTCGGCGGTCATGGGTCTGTTGTCGACGGCTGTTGCCATGATGTGTGTCTCCAAATAGTGAGGGCCTCCGGTATGGAAGCTACCCTGATTATTTTTGGAGTCCCTGACCTAGCTCTGACGTGAAACTAACAGGAGCTTTCGTGAAACTTATGCGTGGCTGACAACTCAAGGGGAAACCCTTGAGAAACTTTTCAGCATGCGAAGCTGCTCCGGGAAAACGCGTAGAACCTTTTTACACCACGCGTCAAAGTCGCTTACACGGCCATACGCGTGCTTACGTGCACCCGCATCACGCCTTGCGCGCAATGCCCACGGAAATTTTGCTCACGCCGTTCCAGCCTTCGCCGTCAAACCAGGCGTTGCCCAGCAGGTATTCGCGCAGCATGGGCAGCGCGTCGAAGCCCCAGAAAATTTTCCCGTCGACTTCCATCGCGGGCACGCCGAACACGTTCAATGCAATGGCTTCGTCGGTGTTTTTTTTCAGCTGCGCTTTCGCTTCATCGGCCGTCAGGTGTTGCTGCGGCGCAAGCAGCGCGGTGAGCGCGGCCAGCCGCTGTTCATCCGCCGCCTCGGCGCCGCCCTGCCAGACATGGCGAAAAATGGTTTCGCACACATAGCGGTTCGAGCCGGCCGGGTCCGCCGGCGTGCCGCAGGCGCTGGCCAGGCGCAGCAGGGGCAAGGGGTTGAAGGGGTGGCTCGCCGGTATCTTCATTTCAATGCCCTTGCTGTGCGCATGCCACAGCACCTGCCGGTAAGTCCAGTCGCGCTTGGGCGCGATTTCCGCCGGGCCGAGCTGGCCGTGGTGCTTGAGCATCGCGGCAAACAGCACCGGCCGGTAGCTCACGCTGTAGCTCAGGCCCTTGAGCGCTTCGGGCAGGTGCTCGAAGGCGAGGTAGGCGTAAGGCGAAATGAAGTCGAGGTAAAAATTGATGTGCTTCATGAGGCTCTCCGCTGTGTTGCCATGTTTGCTGTGCTTGTTTATGCCCGCACGGCCGCCATGCGCTGGCCTATGGTGCGCCAGAGTTCGCGTTGCGCCTCGGGGCCGGAGCGCGCCCAGGCCGAGATCTCGCCCAGCGTGCGGAAGCAGCCTTCGCAGAGGCCGGTGTCGGCGCTCACGCGGCACACCGAGATGCAGGGCGATGGCACGGCGTCACCCGCTGCTTCCACCGTGCGGCCGCGCGCCGTCACCTGCGCGACCGCCTGCTCGCGCGCGATGCTTTCCTCGTCCAGGTCCACCGCGACGTCGACCACCGGCGCGCCGGTCAGCAGCTCCAGCTCTTGCGGCATCAGCTTGAACACCGCATGCGGATGGCCGGCCGCGGCCCAGATTTCCTCAAAGCGCATCAGGCTCAGGTCCACCAGCACCACCGCCTCGGTGATGTGCCCCACGGGAGACACGCCCCCTATGGAGAWACCGGTTTTGCTTTTCACGAAATCCGCATCGGCCCGGCCCACGCGTTTGCCGTCCGTGCAAACCAGGGCCTCGACCTTGCGTTCGTCCACCCGCCTGTCGCCCGAGGTCACGACCAGCACAGCGGCATCATCCGACTTGCGGCGAAAGATGATGCTCTTGGCGATCTGCCCCAGGCGCACGCCCAGCGCATCGGCTGCCTGCTGCGCGGTGYGGGCCGCGTCGTCGAGCATCACGGGCATATGCGGGTGGCCGCTTTGCTGCAGCACCGCCACCACACGTTGAACCCCTTCGGGCAAGCTCTTCAGTTCGGCACCACACATATCAATTCAATCGCTTGTTAAGGAGCGCGGTCGCCGCGCGAGAATTGGGCTTGCGCCCCAGGAAGTCGCTGATGAATTGTCCCGCATCAATCAGCTTGTCCAGGTCTATGCCGGTGGTGATCCCCATGCCGTGCAGCAGGTACACAACGTCCTCGGTCGCGACGTTGCCGGTCGCGCCCTTGGCGAAGGGGCAGCCGCCCAGGCCGGCCGACGAGGTGTCGAACTGCCAGACACCCATCTGCAGCGAAGCCAGGGTGTTGCCCAGGGCCTGGCCGTAGGTGTCATGGAAATGGCCCGAGACGTCGTTGATATCGAAATGCTGCAGCGTGGCGTCGAGCGCGCGCTGTACCTTGAGCGGCGTGCCCACGCCAATCGTGTCGGCCACGCCCACATGCTGCACGCCTATGCCCTTCATGAGGCCGGCAAGCATGCCGACACGTTCCGGCGCGATCTCGCCCTCGTAAGGGCAGCCCACGGTGCAGGACATGGCACCGCGCACATAAATGCCCTTCTCGCGCGCGGCTTCCACTACGGGGCGGAAGCGCTCAATGCTCTCGGCAATCGAGCAGTTGATGTTCTTCTGGCTGAAGGCCTCACTGGCCGCGCCAAAGACCACGATCTCGTCGGGCCACAGTTCACGCGGCGGCGCGATGGCGGCCTCAAAGCCCTTCATGTTCGGCGTCAGCACCGAATAGCGCACGCCGGGTTTTCGCTTGATCCCGGCCATCACCTCGGCGTTGTCGGCCATCTGCGGCACCCACTTGGGCGAGACGTAGCTGGTGACCTCGATCTCGGTCAGGCCCGCGTCCTGCAGGCGGTGCACCAGTTCAATCTTCACCGCGGCCGGCACCTGGGCTTTTTCGTTCTGCAGCCCGTCGCGGGGGCCGACGTCGACGATTTTGACTTTGGGAGGTAGTTTCATGATGGTCCTGCACGCCGCCCTCAGAAAGGCGGCAATTAATTAGTATCCCTTTTTCGGGTCAACCACACCGGCAAGGGTGTTGATGGGGGCACCCGCTGCCAGGCTGCGTATTTTCCCGGCGATCTGCGCAATACTTTCCTCGCGCAAGGTGCGCGCAGAGGTGTGCGGCGTGACCGTGACCTTGGGGTGTTTCCAGAACGGGTGCTCCGCCGGCAGCGGCTCGGTGCGGAACACGTCCAGCGTCGCGCCGGCCAGCTGGCCGTTATCGATCAGCGCGACCAGGTCTTCGTCGACCAGGTGGCTGCCGCGCGCCACATTGATGACATAGCCGCCCGGCCGCAGCCGCGACAGCGTGTCACGGTTCATGATGCCCAGGGTGTCCGGCGTCAGCGGCAGCAGGCAGACCAGGATGCGGCTGGCCGCCAGGAAATCCTGGAAGCCCGCGCTGCCCACCTCGCCTGAAAAACATTGCACGCCTTCAATCTTTTTGGGCGAGCGGCTCCAGCCATTGACCGGGAAGTCGAACTGCGCGAGCGCCCGGCTCACGCGTTCGCCCAACACGCCCAGGCCCATCACACCAATGGGATAGTCCGTGCGCAGGCGCGGTTTGCGGTAAGACCATTTGCCCTCAGCAATGTCGGCCTCATAGGCGTCAAGCTCGCGGAAATGGCGTATCACCGCATGGCACACATACTCGGCCATCTGCGCCGACATGCCGGCATCGTCCAGCCGCACCACCGGCACGCCGGCCGGCAGCCGCAGCTTCATGAGCGCATCGACACCCGCACCTATGTTGAAGATTCCCTTGAGCTGTTGCTGCTSGTCAAAAAATTGCTGGGGCGGCTGCCAGACCACCGCGTAGTCGGCCTGCTCCGCCCCTGTGGACCACAGCGCCACATCGGCATCGGGGAAAGCGGCCTTGAGGCCGTCCACCCAGGGCTGGGGTTTGGTGTCGGAACAGCAAAAACTGATGCGCATGAAAAATCCCGTTTGAATCAAAGCAAGTCGAAAACAAAATCAAACGGCTATTTTCAACAATTCCGCGCCCTCGCTGACCTGGTCGCCCGGCGCGTACAGCAATTCTTGCACCGTGCCGTCGGCCGGCGCGGCGATGGTGTGCTCCATTTTCATGGCCTCCATCACCGCCAGCGGCTGGCCTTTGCTGACCTTGTCGCCGGCCTTGACGGCGAAGGACACCACCTTGCCAGGCATGGGCGCGGTCAGGCGGCCACCCTCGGCCTGGGCCTCGCCCGCATGGGCCAGGAGGTCTATCGACAGGATTTGCGTTGCGCCGCGCGCGCTGAACACATGGTCGAGCTCGCCCTGCGCATACACCGCCGCCGTCATGCGCTGGCCCGCGAACTGGATGTCCAGGCCCTGCGCGCTTTCGGCAAATACCAAAGGCCCCGCCACGCCGTCCAGCGCCAGGTGCAGCGCGCCGTCATGCCCATAACTCAAGGTGGCCTTGGCCGGCTCGCCATGGAATTCAAACTCAAAACGCCGCTGCACCACACCATGCGAGCGCCATCCGTCGCGACGGCTGAAGGGGTCGGCGCCCTCCAGGGCGCGCTCGTCGAGCAACTGCCTGGCCACCGCCGCCGCGGCCGCCAGGGACAGGCCCACGGGCTCCTGCTTGAACAGCACGGCTTCCTCGCGCTGGATCAGCRCGGTGTCGAGATTGGCCTTGGCAAATGACGGGCTGCGCACCACATAACGCAAAAACTGCACATTGGTGCTCAGGCCCACGATGCGGGTCTGTGCCAGCGCATCGTCAAGCCGGGCCAGCGCCTCTTCGCGCGTCGCGCCGTGCACGATGAGCTTGGCCACCATGGAGTCGTAGTAGGGCGAAATCGCATCGCCCTCGCGCACGCCGTCGTCCACGCGGACCTGGCCGCGCTCGAAGGCTGTGTGTGCCGGTTTTTTGTAGACGTGCAGCGTGCCGGTGGCCGGCAGGAAGTTGTTGTCCGGCGTCTCGGCGCAGATACGCGCTTCGATGGCGTGGCCATGTATGCGCAACTGATCCTGCAACAGCGGCAGCTTTTCGCCCGAGGCCACACGCAGCTGCCACTCGACCAGGTCCAGGCCGGTGATGGCTTCGGTCACCGGGTGCTCCACCTGCAGGCGCGTGTTCATCTCCATGAAGAAGAAGTTCATGCTGCCATCGGCGCGCTGCTCGACGATGAACTCGACTGTGCCCGCACCGACGTAATTCACGGCGCGCGCGGCCGCCACGGCGGCTTCGCCCATCTGCTGGCGCATGGCTTCGGTCATGCCCGGGGCCGGCGCTTCTTCGAGCACCTTCTGGTGGCGGCGCTGCACCGAGCAGTCGCGCTCGAACAGGTAAACGTAATTGCCGTGCGTGTCGCCAAACACCTGGATCTCGATGTGGCGCGGGCGCTGGGCGTACTTTTCGACCAGCACCGCGTCGTCGCCAAAGCTGTTGATGGCTTCGCGCTTGCAGGAGGCCAGCGCGGCCTCGAAGTCCTCGCTCTTGTCCACCGCGCGCATGCCCTTGCCGCCACCGCCCGCGCTTGCCTTGATCAGCACCGGGTAGCCGATGCGGTCGGCCTCGCGTTTCAGCAAGGCCGGGTCCTGGTCGCTGCCATGGTAGCCCGGCACCAGCGGCACGCCGGCTTTTTCCATCAGCTGCTTGGACTCGGCCTTCAGGCCCATGGCCTTGATGGCCGAGGCCGGCGGGCCGATAAACACCAGGCCGGCGGCCGCGCAGGCCTGGGCGAACTCCTCGTTCTCGCTCAGGAAACCGTAGCCCGGGTGGATGGCCTCGGCGCCCGTGGCCTTGGCGGCTTCGATGATGCGCTCCCAGCGCAAGTARCTGTCYTTGGGCGCGCTGCCGCCTATGTGCACSGCCTCATCGCAAAAGCCCACATGCTTGGCGCCCGCATCGGCGTCGGAATACACCGCGACGGACTGGATGGCCATGCGTCTTGCCGTAGCAGCGACCCGGCAGGCGATCTCCCCGCGGTTTGCAATCAGGATTTTTTTAAACATGGTGGTCGTTCTGTTTTGAGAAAGGAGACTTCAAGGTAAAAGCGGCGGCCGTGCCCGGGTCCGGCCTGCCGCTGAAAATGCGCGCCACGCGGATAAACAGCTGACGCAAAAACCGCCAGCACACGCGTATCAACCAGACGCTGAGCGCCAGCACGATGGCCAGCAGCACCACAAAAATCAAAGGGTGCGCAATCGCCAGCCACAAGCCCAGCGGCACCAGCCCGTCTTCAAGCAGCGAGGCGCCTATGTTGCTGAAGGGCTCGGGCGAGGTGTTGATGGCCGCGCGCGTGGTGGCTTTGGCGGCAAAGCTGGTGGCCGCCAGTGTGCCGCCCAGCAGAGCCGCGACCAGCGCGCCCAGGCCGTCGTCGCCGCCAAACACCGCGGCCGCCAGCGCAGCGCCCGCCGGGATGCGGATCACGCCATGCACCACGTCCCACAGCGAATCGAGCCCCGGAATCTTGTCGGCGAAAAATTCGATAAACACCATGAAGCCGCTGACACCCAGCACCACGGGGTGGGCCAGCAGCTGCAGGCCCGCCGGTAGCTGCACCCAGCCCATAAAGCCCGCCAGGCCCGTCAGCAGCACCACCAGGTAGAGGCGCACGCCGCTGGCCCAGCCCAGCGCGCCGGCCAGGGCGATCAGTTGTGTGGTGTCCAGGGTGGTCATGGCTATGGCTTCACGCCGGTGTGGAAGGCAGCCAATTTGGCTTGCGCTTTTGCAGAAAAGATTGAACGCCCTCTCGGCCTTCAGGGCTCACGCGCACATCGGCAATGCCCTGGACCGTCATCTGCGTAAGTTCCGGTGTGATGGCCTGCCCGGCCACGTCCTGCACCAGTTTTTTGCAGAGCTTCACGGCTTCGGGGCCGGCGCTGACCAGGGCTTTCACCAGCTCGGCCACCTTGGTATCCAGCGCTTCGGCCGCCACGACCTCGTGCACAAAACCGATGCGCAAGGCCTCGGCCGCATCAAAACGCTCGGCCGTCAAAAAGTAGCGATGCGCGGCCCGCGCGCCCATGGCGCGGACCACATAAGGACTGATGGTCGCCGGGATCAGGCCCAGCTTGACCTCGCTAAGGCAGTAGCCGGCCGTGTCGGCAGACACGGCGATGTCGCAGGCCGCCACCAGTCCCGTTCCGCCCGCGTACACATCCCCCTGTATGCGTGCAATGACGGGCCGAGGGCATTCATACACGGCCTGCAGCATGGTGGCGAGGCGGCCCGCGTCCTCAAGGTTCTGCTCGTAGCTGTAGTCGGCCATGCTGCGCATCCAGTTCAGGTCCGCACCCGCGCAGAAAGCCGGGCCGTTGGCCGCCAGCACCACACAGCGCACGTCGTCACGCAGGCCCAGCTCGACAAAGGCCTGGGTCAGCTCGGCGATCACCTCCTGGTTAAAGGCGTTGCGCACCTCGGGGCGGTTCAGGGTGACGGTGGCGACCAGCGCCTCGACATGCAGGGTCAGGTGATTCATGGTGTGGTCCAGACAACGTCGTTATCGACGGCATAAAGTTTGCATTTTCCGGAGGCGTGGCGGTTGCAGCTGTCGAGCGCACGCTTGATGGGATCGTCACCGCCCTCCGCCCAGCCCCAGCCGCCCGTGGGCCCGACGGCAAAGGCGCGCGGCACCTCCTTGGACAGGAAGGCCTTGTAGCCCGCCTTGCCGGAAGCCGACAGGAAAGGCAGCGCGGGCTCCTCGGTGATGGCCGCAAAATCGGTTTTGGGCGGCGCCTCGGTTTTCTTGCCCGCGGGCGCAAAGCGCGCAAACGCCGGCGCGGGCTGGCTGGGCAGGCCTATGCTTTCGAGGAAACGCGTGACTTCAGGTTGCCAGATGCCCTGGCCCTTGGTGGAGCCGAACATGCTGTGTGAATCGCTGCTGAAGGTCCCGAAAGCGACCACACGCGCCTTCTCGCCGCCGCTGTTGTAGCGTGCCGCCATGTCCTGCCAGGTGGATGGCGAAAAATAACTGTCGTTGTCGCCGTAGAACCATAAGGAAGGCAGTTTGGTTTCGGCCGCATAGGTGCCCGCGGCTCGGGCCAGGTTGGCCTGCCAGCCCGCGCAGCTTTCCTGCCGCAGGCCGCCCGCGAAGTTGACCAGGCCTTTGACGCCGGGGTAGTTGAGTGTGCCGAAAGCCAGCGTGGTCCAGCCGCCATGCGACTGGCCCATCACCAGGATTCGGGTTTTGTCGGCCTCAGGCTGCGCCAGCGCGTAGTCGAGCACCGCCTTGACGTCCTCGGCCTGGACGCGGCCGTTGCTCTCCACATTGCAGCCGCCGCCTATGTAGCCCCCGCTGGATTTGGAGAAGCCCTGGCGCATGGGCACCAGCACCATGTAACCGCGCTGCAAAAAGTAGCGCGCGGCGATGGCCGGCCGGTAGCGCGACTGAAAGCGCGGGTCCCCCATTGCCTTGCCGTGGTTGATGACCACCACCGGGAAAGGCCCGGGGCCGTCGGGTTTGTAGAGCGTGGTTTCCAGTTCGGTGCTGCCGATGATGGCTTTTTTGGACACCATAAACACAGACTCATTCAGGGCAGCGCTGAGTTCCGGCTCCTGCGCGCTCGCGGGAGCCAGGACGGCGCACAGCAGCATCCCCAGCAGGGCCGATGCCCACAAGGTTCGAGAAAAACGGTGTGTATCAGTCATATCGTTTGGCCACTTCTTCGAGCATCACTTCGGTTGCGCCGCCACCTATGCCCAGCACACGCGCGTCGCGCCACAGGCGTTCAATCGCTGTCTCGCGGATAAAGCCCATGCCGCCGTGGAACTGCTGGCAGGTTTGCAATACTTCGTTCACCAGCTCGCCGGTCAGCGCCTTGAGCATGGATACTTCTTGCACGATGTCGCGGCCCTGCGTCACGGCCCAGGCGCAGTGGTACATGAACTGGCGCGCCGCGCGGGTCTTGGCGTCCAGCATGGCGATGCGCTGGCGAATGGTTTGTTTGTCCCACAGCGTGGCGCCGAAGGCCTGGCGCTGGCGCACATAGTCCAGCGTCATCTTGATCGCCTGCGTGCAGTGGCCGACCGCCATGGCCGCCAGCGCGATGCGCTCAGTCTGGAAGTTTTTCATGACCGAATAAAAACCCTTGCCCTCTTCGCCCAGCAGGTTGCCGGCCGGGATACGGACGTTGTCAAACACCAGCTCAGCCGTGTCCGACGACAGCCAGCCGGTTTTCTTGAGTGCACGGCCCACCGTAAACCCCGGCGTGCCTTTTTCGACAATGAACATGGACACATCGTGGCGCGCCGTGCCGGTCTTGGCCGCGATGAAATACAGGTTGGCAAACACACCGTTGGTGATGAACATCTTGGTGCCGTTGAGCACCCATTCGTCGCCTTCACGTTTGGCAGTCATGCGCATGCCGGCTACGTCCGAGCCCGCACCGGGCTCGGTGATACCGACCGCGGTGATTGTCTTTCCCGCAATCACGTCCGGCATGTAGCGCGCCTTCTGCGCCGCATTGCCCGCGTGGAACAGGTGCGGGCTGGCCATGTCGGTATGCACCAGCACCGTGATGATGAAGCCGCCAAAGGTCGACTGCGACAGCACCTCGGCAAACACCAGGTTGGCCAGCGCATCGGCCTCGCCGCCGCCGTACTCCGCCTCATACATCAGGCCCAGCAGGCCGGCCTCGCCCATCTTGCGCAGCACCTCGCGCGGCACGCAGCCCTCTTCTTCCCAGGCAGCCGCAAACGGCTCAACCTCACGCGCAATGAAGCGCGCGACCTGCTCGCGCAGCAGCTCGTGCTCGGAGGTGATGTAAATGTTGTCCATGGCCGGCTTTGTGGCTTACCCGGATTTACATGCGGAACACGCCGAACTTGGTCTCGGGAATCGGCTGGTTCAAGGTGGCCGACAGCCCCAGCGCCAGCACGCGCCGCGTATCCGCCGGGTCGATCACGCCGTCGTCCCAAAGCCGCGCGCTCGAGTAATAAGGATGGGACTGGTGGCCGAACTGGTCCAGCACCGGCTGCTTGAAGGCCGCCTCTTCCTCGGCGCTCCACTGGCCGCCCTTGGCTTCAATCGCGTCGCGCTTCACCGTGGCCAGCACCCCGGCGGCCTGCTCGCCGCCCATCACGCAGATGCGCGCATTCGGCCACATCCACAAAAAGCGCGGCGAATAGGCCCGGCCGCACATGCCGTAGTTGCCGGCGCCGTAGCTGCCGCCGATGATGATGGTGAACTTGGGCACCTGGGCCGTGGCCACCGCCATCACCATCTTGGCGCCGTGGCGCGCGATGCCCTCGGCCTCGTATTTTTTGCCGACCATAAAGCCCGTGATGTTCTGCAAAAACACCAGCGGGATCTTGCGCTGGCAGCACAGCTCGATGAAGTGCGCGCCCTTCTGCGCCGATTCGCTGAACAAAATGCCGTTGTTGGCGATGATGCCCACCGGCATGCCTTCGACATGCGCGAAGCCGCAAACCAGGGTGGTGCCGTAGCGTGCCTTGAACTCGGCGAACTCGCTGCCGTCGACGATGCGCGCAATGATCTCGCGCACGTCATAAGGCTTGCGTGTGTCGGTCGGGATCACCCCATAGAGTTCTTCGGGGCTGTAGAGCGGCGGCGCGGGCGTGCGCAGCACCTGCTGGGGCTGCYTCTGCCGGTTCAGGTTGGCCACGGCGCGGCGCGCCAGGGCCAGCGCATGCGGGTCGTTCTGCGCCAGGTGGTCGGCCACGCCCGACAGCCGTGTGTGCACGTCGCCGCCGCCCAGGTCTTCGGCCGAGACGATCTCGCCGATGGCCGCCTTCACCAGCGGTGGGCCGCCCAGGAAGATGGTGCCCTGGTTCTTGACGATGATGGTCTCGTCGCTCATGGCCGGCACATAGGCGCCGCCGGCGGTGCAGCTGCCCATGACCACCGCGATCTGCGCAATGCCCGCAGCGCTCATGTTCGCCTGGTTAAAAAAAATGCGGCCGAAATGGTCGCGGTCGGGGAAGACTTCGTCCTGGTTGGGCAGGTTGGCGCCGCCCGAATCGACCAGGTAGACGCAAGGCAGGTTGTTCTGCTGCGCGATCTCCTGCGCGCGCAAATGCTTTTTGACCGTCATCGGGTAATAGGTGCCGCCCTTCACCGTCGCGTCATTGCACACCACCATGCAGTCCACCCCGCTGATGCGGCCTATGCCGGCGATCACACCCGCGCAGGGCGCGCTGTCGGTGCCGTCGCGGTCGGGGTACATCGCGTAGGCGGCCAGCGGCGAGAGTTCGAGGAAAGGCGTGCCCGGGTCCAGCAGCATCTGCACCCGGTCGCGCGGCAGCAGCTTGCCGCGCGCCGTGTGCCGCGCACGCGCGGTGTCGCCGCCGCCGTGGGCGGCCTTGGCGACTTTGGCGCCGAGGTCGTCGACCAGCGCGCGCATGGCGGCGGCATTGGCCTGGAAGTCGGCGGAACGGGCGTTGAGCTGGGTCTCAAGAGCGGACATGGATTTTTTCCTGATGGGGGCGCTGAAAGGACGTCGGAAGGCGTACCGGCCCTACCTTAGCGCCAAACAGCCAGCTTAGCGAAAACCCGCCCCCGGCAGGCCGCCAACAAGGTTGCAAATCCTGCCAACGGCACCGAGAATCACAAGATGCCCTCCCGCAGCCCCGCCAACCCGCCCGTCGCCGCCACGCCCATGGCCTTTGCTAGAAGCATAGCGGCCGCCTACAAGCGCGAAGGCCAAAGCCCGGAGCAAGCCCTCAAACTGGCACAGATCACGCCAAACCAGCTCAAACAGCCAACCGGCCACATCACCGCCCGCCAGATGGAACTGCTCTCAGGCGCCGCCATGCAGGAGCTGGGCGACGAAGGCCTGGGCGCCTTCAGCCGCAAACTGCCCTGGGGCAGCTACGGCATGCTGGCGCGCGCGTCGATTAGTTCGCCGAATCTGGGCGTGGCCCTCAAACGCTGGTGCCGCCACCATGCACTGATTGCCGACGACATCACCCTGCGCCTGACCACCAGCGGCGACACGGCCGCGATCACGGTTGAAGAGAAGGTGCCCAGCCAGGTGGGTGAGTTCGGTTTGGTCCACGTGCTGCGCAATATCCACGGCCTGGCCTGCTGGTATGTGGATTCGCGCATTCCCCTGCAGGGCGCACGCTTTCCATTCGAGGCGCCGGCCCATGTGGAGGCTTATGCGCTGATGTTCCCCGGCCCGGGCCTGCAGTTCAAGGCCGCGCAGGCCGAGATCCGCTTTGATGCGCGTTACCTGGCTTTGCCTTTGCGCCGTGACGAAAAAGCCTTGCAGCAGATGTTGCAGCGGGCTTTGCCCTTGACGGTGCTGCAGTACCGGCGCGACAGGCTGCTGGTGGAGCAGGTGCGGCAGGCGCTGGCGAACCCGGCCGTCGCCTCACATACCGCGGAGACCCTGGCGGCAACGCTCAACATGTCGCCTCGCTCCCTGCATCGCCAGCTTCAGGAAGAAGGAGCGTCGCTGCAGCAGCTCAAGGACGAGGTGCGCTTTGAGAAGGCCAAGGACTTGTTGCTGCGGACCTCAAAGCCCATCAAGCAGGTGGCTGAGGCTTCTGGATTTCGGAATGAGAAGAGTTTTACGAGGGCGTTTCGGGAATGGAGCGGCCAGTCACCCGCGGAGTTCCGGCAAGGAAAACCGCCACCACTGGCCTGATTTGCCCCCTTCGTGGCAGGACTTGTGACGCGCGGCGCCCTAGACTGTGCGCATGATCACCCTTCACCACTGCGTCAGCGCCCGCTCCTTCCGCCCCTTGTGGATGCTCGAAGAGCTGGGCCTGCCCTACACGCTGCGCATGCTGCCTTTTCCGCCGCGTGCGCTGGCCCGCCAATTCCTGGCGGACAACCCCTTGGGCACCGTGCCCCTGCTGGTGGACGGCGACACCCGCATGACCGAATCCGCGGCGATATGCCAATACCTTGCGGCACGGCACAGCCCCGGGCAGCTGGATGTTCCGCTGGCAGACCCGGCCTATGGCGCTTACCTGAACTGGCTGCACATGGGCGAAGCCACTTTGACCTTTCCGCAAACCCTGGTGCTGCGCTACACCCACTTCGAACCCGAGGCGCGCAAACAGCCCCAGGTCGCGGAAGACTACAGCCGCTGGTTCCTCGCCCGGCTGAAAGCCATGGACGCCGCCCTGCAGCAGCAACCCGAATTTCTCTGCGCCGGCCGCTTCACCGCCGCCGACGTGTCGGTCCACTACGCCCTCATGCTGGCCAGCCACCTTGGCCTGGCAGCACAATTCCCCGATGCGGTGCGCCGTTACCACCGGCAGCTCGAGCAACGCCCGGCATTTCAGCGCGCCCTGCTGGCGCAGCATCAGGCCGCGCTGGACCAGGGCATCCCGACCACGCCGGCACCGGATATGCGGCCGGGCAAGGGATAGGGGCGGGGGAGAACTACCCGCGGGGATGCATTCACAGATTCTGTGGGCAAGCTTGTGTACCCGCGTGAGGACAACACGGAGATCCTTACCTGGCGTGGCTTCCAGCAGGATGCCCGTAAAACAGGCAGCATCAATCCGCAGGCATTGCCAATGGCCAATCAAAGTGAGTAAAGGCTTGGTGGGTGTGACAGGCGCTGACGAACCCCGACGGTCTAAAACAAGGCATTTTTCACATGACATGAAATGTTACAAGCCGTATATTGCCTCAGTGCCTCCCAAAGGTGTTGAATTCCGTCGAAATCTGACCCACTTAGCGCAGTAATTTCCATCCAAAACTGACCCACGTAGGCACTACCCTGCTTGTTTTAAAAGCAGGGGAAATTAGGAGTGATAGACGTGGCGACATTGAATGTCATCAGACGTTGGGCATTGCGGGATCAGATGTCCATCCGCGAGATCTCAAGGCGTACAGGCCTGGCTCGCAACACAGTGAAGAAGCACCTGCGATCGGAAGAGAGCGAGCCCAGCTACCAAAGGCGGGCAACCCCAAGCAAGCTCGATCCCTACGCCGAGAAGCTGGCCACCTGGCTAGTCATCGAGGCAACAAAATCGCGGAAACAGCGGCGCACTTTGAGGCAGATCCACACAGACTCAGCCCAAAAAGGAGAAAACCAAGAACTTATCCACATCGTGAGCAGCTTCTGCTCACAAAGAGTGTGGGTCAATATTCGATGGAAAACTCGGGTCAAACTTCAGCGGAATTCAACAACGCTGGACACTCCATGTACTTCACGGACCATAGCGTCGGTACGTTGCCTTCAATTCCAACCGCGTTTTGCTGTCTTAGCCAATCTTCCGAATATCCAGGATGAATCTCAACCTTGCAGTGTGGACATTTCATCTAAGCTCCCAAAGTTGATTAATTCTCAGAATTGGAGAAATGCTTCAAAAATTCTCAGCCGCCTCGGCAATCCGCCCAGTCACCCCAATCCCCTCCAAAGCCCCCGCCAGACTCGCCACCGTCCGGTCCACGTTATGCCACTTCTCCAGCCCAAACAGCCCCACGCGGAAGGTCTTGAAGTCCGCACCTTCATCGCATTGAAGCGGCACACCGGCGGCGGTCTGCAAACCCTCGGCCAGAAACTTCTTGCCTGACTGAATGTCAGGATCGGTGGTGTAGCTGACGACCACGCCCGGGGCCTTGAAGCCCTCGGCGGCCACGCTGGGCAGGCCACGGCTTTCGAACAGGGCGCGCACCTTGCTGCCCAGTTCTTGCTGTTCTGCCTTCACTTTCGCAAACCCGTACGCTTGCGTTTCCTTCATCGTGGCGCGCAGGCGAGTGAGGGCGTCTGTCGGCAGGGTCGCATGGTAGGCGTGGCCGCCGTTTTCGTAGGTCTCCATGATCTGCAGCCACTTCTTCAAGTCGCAGGCGAAGCTGGAGCTCATGGTGGTCTCAATCGCGGTGCGGGCGCGTTCACTGAGCATGACCATGGCGCAGCAGGGTGAGCTGCCCCAGCCTTTTTGCGGGGCCGAGATCAGGATGTCGACGCCGGTGGCTTTCATGTCCACCCACATGGCGCCGGAGGCGATGCAGTCGAGCACAAACAGGCCGCCCACCGCATGCACGGCGGCGGCGACGGCTTGCAGGTAGCTGTCGGGCAGCATCATGCCGGAGGCGGTTTCGACGTGGGGGGCAAACACCAGGGCGGGCTTTTCTTTGGCGATGGCGGCGACGACGTCTGCCACCGGGGCGGGCATCCATGGCGCCTGGGCGCCTGCCGCTGTCTTGCGGGCTTTGAGCACGGTGTGGGAGGCGGGGATGTTGCCCATCTCGAAGATCTGCGTCCAGCGGTAGCTGAACCAGCCGTTGCGCACCACCATGACATGTTTGCCGGCGGCGAACTGGCGGGCCACGGCTTCCATGCCGTAGGTGCCGCTGCCGGGCACCAGCGCGACCGAATGCGCGTGGTAGACCTCTTTGAGGATGGCGGAGATGTCGCCCATCACGCCCTGGAAGCTGCGCGACATGTGGTTGAGGGCGCGGTCGGTGTAGACGACTGAAAACTCAAGCAAGCCGTCTGGGTCTACGTTAGGCAGAAGTCCGGGCATGTGTCTCACCTTTTTATTAAAAGTCGGGCTGGCAGCTTAGCACCGCAGCCCGATTCGGGACAGCCCGGCCCAGGGAGACCGTTTCAGCGCTGGGGGCGGTGGGTGCCCCGCCGGTGCTCAGGCCGGCTTGCCGCTGTACTGCTCAAAAAAGCCGATGGGGTGGATATCGATGTTCCAGCCCACGTTTTCGCCCAGCGTGGCGGCCGGGTGCAGCGAGGCGATGCGTACGGCTTCGTCCCTGCTGTCGGCCTCGATGATGAAAAAGCCGCCGACCAGCTCTTTTGCCTCGGCAAAGGGACCGTCGGCCACCGTGGTCTTGCCGCCGCGCGGCTGCAGGCGGATGGCGGGCCCGTCCAGCGAAGCGCTCAGGCGCAGTTGCCCGGTTGCCTTGAGCTCGGCATCCTTGGCCGGGCACTGGCTGACCAGCGCCTTGCGGTCGGCAGGCGACAGGGCAGCCATGTCGGCGGGTTTGTAGTTGGCGAGGCAGAGGTATTTCATGGGGTTTCCTTTCGGTGATGGAGGGTTTTGCTTGCTGACACCTCTACGACGAACAGGACGGGCCGGAATCGACATACCGGTCAAAAATAATCCTGAAACAGATTCTCAGCCCATCAACTC
>NZ_JBFUBY010000053.1:0-17776 GCF_056405515.1 Polaromonas sp. P1_G2 | reverse complement strand
CCATCAAGGAATGCTGCCCCTTGAGCGTAAGGAACAACTCAGCCGTCCGCGCAGTCTCCTCATCGGTCATGCCCGCCACCGGCTCGTCGAGCAGCAGCAACTTCGGATCCTGCATCAGCAGCATCCCGATCTCCAGCCACTGCTTCTGCCCATGGCTCAGGTTGCCGGCCAGCCGCCCCACGCTGTCGGCCAGGTGAATCGTCACCAGGATTTCGGCCAGGCGGTCGCTTTGGGCGGAGTCCAGCCTGAAGAACATCGAGTGCTTCACGCCTTTGTTGGTCTTCAGGGCCAGCTCCAGGTTTTCAACCACCGTGAGCTGCTCGAACACCGTGGGCTTCTGGAACTTGCGGYCTATGCCCAGCTGGGCGATCTCGGCTTCCTTGTGGCGCAGCAAATCTATCGTGCTGCCGAAGAACACCGTGCCTTCGTCGGGCCGGGTCTTGCCGGTGATGATGTCCATCATCGTGGTCTTGCCGGCGCCGTTGGGGCCGATGATGCAGCGCAGCTCGCCGGGCGCGATGTCCAGGCTCAGCTTGTTAATCGCCTTGAAGCCGTCAAAGCTCACGCTCACGTCTTCGAGATACAGGATGCGGCCGTGGGTGACGTCGACCTCGCCGGCGGGGTGGGCCACACGGCTGCCGCTGGCGCTGCGGCCGCCGGATTCGGTATTGGATTTGCCGGCTTCGAGCGCAGCCAGGCGCTCTTCCACGCGGCGCGCGCCTTGTTCGAGCAGGTCGGGGGTCATTTGGCACCGCCTTTGCGCAGCTTTTTCACCAGGCCCACCACGCCATCGGGCAGGAAGAGCGTGACGCTGATGAACAGCGCGCCCAAAAAGTACAGCCAGAACTCAGGGTAGGCCACGGTCAGCCAGCTCTTGGCGCCGTTGACGATAAAGGCGCCGACTATTGGTCCAATCAGGCTGGCACGGCCGCCCACCGCCGCCCAGATCGCAATCTCGATCGAATTGGCCGGGCTCATCTCGCTGGGGTTGATGATGCCGACCTGCGGCACATACAGCGCCCCGGCTACACCGCACATCACGGCCGAGATCACCCAGATCGTGAGCTTGTAGCCCAGCGGGTTGTACCCAGAGAACATCACGCGCGTTTCCGCGTCGCGTATCGCCTGCAGCACACGGCCGAACTTGCTGCCCACCAGCCATTTGGCGAACAAAAAGAAGCCCAGCAGCGTCAGGCCCGTCAGCACAAACAGCGTCATGCGCATCGAAGGCGTGGCCAGCGGGATGTTCAAAATGCGCTTGAARTCGGTAAAACCGTTGTTGCCGCCGAAACCCGTCTCGTTGCGGAAGAACAGCAGCATGGCCGCAAAGGTCATGGCCTGGGTGATGATCGAAAAATACACACCCTTGATGCGCGAGCGGAAAGCGAAGAAGCCGAACACAAAGGCCACGATGCCCGGCACCGCGACGATCAGGAACAGCGTCGCCGCAAAGCTGTCGCTGAAAGTCCAGTGCCAGGGCAGCACCTTCCAGTCCAGAAAGACCATGAAGTCCGGCAGGTCGCTTTTGTAATTGCCGTCGCGGCCGATCTGCCGCATCAAATACATGCCCATGGTGTAGCCGCCCAGCGCGAAGAACACGCCATGCCCCAGCGAGAGGATGCCGGTGTAACCCCAGATCAAATCCATCGCCAGCGCGCAGATCGCGTAGCACATGATCTTGCCCAGCAGCGCCACCGCATAGGTGCTCATGTGGAACATGCTGCCCTCGGGCACCCAGAGATTCAGCATGGGCGCGATAGCGCAGACGGCGATCAGCGCCATCATGAAGGCGCTCCAGCCGCCGCGCGTCAGCAGCGGACCCTTGGCGGGAAGATGCACGCGGGAGGCCGCGGTGTTGGGGGTTGCCATCGGGGTGCTCATGATCAGGCTTCTGCGCTGCGGCCCTTCATCGCGAAGATGCCCTGCGGCCGCTTCTGGATGAAGATGATGATGAAGACCAGCACGGCGATCTTGGCCAGCACGGCGCCCGTCCAGCCTTCGAGGAATTTGTTGAGGATGCCCAGGCCCAGCGCGGCATACACCGTGCCCGCCAGCTGGCCCACGCCGCCCAGCACCACGACCATGAAGGAGTCGACGATGTAGCCCTGGCCCAGGTCAGGCCCCACATTGCCCACCTGGCTCAGCGCGCAGCCGGCCAGGCCCGCGATGCCCGAGCCCAGCGCGAACGCGTAGGTGTCGACACGCGCGGTGTTGACGCCCATACAAGAGGCGATAGGCCGGTTCTGCGTGACGCCGCGCACAAACAGGCCCAGGCGTGTGCGGCTGATCAGCCAGGCCACGCCCAGCAGCACCGCCACCGCAAAGACAATGATCACCAGGCGGTTGTAAGGCAGCGAGAGGTTGCCCAGCACCTGCACACCGCCGCTCATCCACACCGGGTTTTCGACACCGACGTTCTGCGCGCCGAAGATGGAGCGCACCAGCTGCTGCAGCATCAGGCTGATGCCCCAGGTGGCCAGCAAGGTCTCCAGCGGCCGGCCGTAGAGGAAGCGGATCACGCCGCGCTCCAGCGCCGCGCCCATCAGCGCCGAGGCCATAAAGGCCACAGGCACGGCCGCCAGCAAATACCAATCAAACAGGCCCGGCAGGTAGCGCTGGAACAGGCCCTGCACCACATAGGTGGCGTAGGCGCCAATCATCATCAGCTCGCCATGCGCCATGTTGATGACGCCCATCAGCCCGTAGGTGATGGCCAGGCCCAGCGCCACCAGCAGCAAAATGCTGCCCAGGCTGATGCCGCTGAAAATCGCGCCCAGCTTGTTGCCCCATTCGAGCGAGGCCTCGACCTTGGCCAGCGCCGCCTGCAGCGCCACCTTGACGTCGGCATCGGTTTCGGTGCCCAGGCGTTCTATCAGCACGGTTTTGGTGGCGGGGTTTTTGCTGCCGGCCAGCTGCGCGGCAGCGGCCAGGCGCTTGGCCTTGTCGCTGCTGCCCAGCAAGATGGCCGAGCGCATCAGCTCCAGCTGGTTTTTCAGTTCGGGCACGGTCTCGGCCGCGTAGGCCTTTTCGATCAGCGGCAGGCGGGCCTCGTCGTTATCACCGCCCAGGGTCTTGATCGCGTCGCGCCGCTGCTTTTCATCCTTGGAGAACAGCTTCAGCGCCGCCAGCGCGTTGTCGATCTCGCTGCGCATCAGGTTGGGGTTGATCACGTCTTCCGCGTCGGCCGGCAGCGGCGTCTCGGCGCCCGTGATCGGGTCAAAAGCCTTGTCGTCCTTCACGACAAACACCTTGTCGCCTTTGGTCTTCACCGCGTCGTCGCTCAATGCCTGGATAAACGCCGCCGTCTTGTCGTCGGCGACAGCCGCGGCTTTGGCCAAAACCGCCACCCGCGCCTCCGTCTCGCCCAGGGCCATGCCCTTGACCTCATCGGCGGTCAAGGCGTGGGCATGGGCTGCTGTCAGAAGCGTGAGGAAGGCGAGAAGTAAGTGGCGTAGCAGCATGTGGAAAGAACCTGTAGGTTGGGCGCGCACCAGCTTATCGGTGGGGCGCCCAGACTGCAACTTCCTTGTGAGCGCCGGTCTTGTTCAGTGAGCAAGAACCGGGCCGCGGCTGTCGGGTGGTGAAGGCCGCTGGCCCCCATCCCAACCTTCCCCCAGCGGGGGAAGGAGCCAGAAATGAATGATTGGGACTTGTCCCCTCCCCCACTGGGGGAGGGTTAGGGTGGGGGCCAACCGGCCTAAACCCACCCACAGCCTCTTGCTCCTCACTCAGTCAAGATTGGAAGAAGCGTAGCGAGCGGGCCAAGGTGGGTTCTGCGGCGCGGAACCGTACACCAGTACGGTGAGCACCGCAGAGCCCAGATTGGCTCGCGCAGTAGCTTCTTACTTCTTGACAGGCTCGTCGGGCTTCTTGTCGTTCCCTTCAATGTATGGAGACCATGGCTTGGCCTTCACAGGACCAGGCGTCTTCCACACCACATTGAACTGCCCATCCGCCTTGATCTCGCCGATAAACACCGACTTGTGCAGGTGGTGGTTCTTCTCGTCCATCTTGCTCACGATGCCCGAGGGTGCGTTGAAGGTCTGGCCGGCCATGGCGGCGATCACCTTGTCGGTATCCGTGGACTTGGCCTTCTCAACCGCCTGCTTCCACATGTTGATGCCGATGTAGGTGGCTTCCATCGGGTCGTTGGTCAAAGGCTTGTCGGCGCCGGGGAGCTTCTTGGCCTTGGCGTAAGCGGACCACTTCTTGATGAACTCGGTGTTGGCCGGGCTCTTGATGGACTGGAAGTAGTTCCAGGCAGCCAGGTGGCCGACCAGGGGCTTGGTATCCACGCCGCGCAGCTCTTCTTCACCGACCGAGAAGGCCACCACGGGCACGTCTTTGGCCTTCAGGCCGGCATTGCCCAGCTCTTTATAGAAAGGCACGTTGGAGTCGCCGTTGATGGTCGACACCACGGCCGTCTTGCCGCCTTGCGAGAACTTCTTCACGTCAGCCACGATGGTCTGGTAATCGCTGTGGCCGAAGGGTGTGTATTTCTCGTCGATGTCCTTGTCGGCCACGCCCTTGCTCTTCAAATAAGCGCGCAGGATCTTGTTGGTCGTGCGGGGGTAGACATAGTCGGTACCCAGCAGCACCCAGCGCTTGGCGCCGCCGCCGGCCTTGCTCATCAAATAGTCAACGGCAGGAATCGCCTGCTGGTTGGGCGCCGCGCCCGTGTAGAACACGTTCTTGGACAGCTCTTCACCTTCGTACTGCACGGGGTAGAACAGCAGGCCGTTCATTTCTTCCACAACCGGCAGCACCGACTTGCGCGACACAGACGTCCAGCAGCCGAAAATCACGGCGACCTTGTCCTGGCCCAGCAGCTGCTTGGTCTTTTCAGCGAAGAGCGGCCAGTTGGAGGCCGGGTCCACCACCACGGGCTCGAGCTTCTTGCCCATCACGCCACCCTTGGCATTGATCTCTTCGATCGCCATCAGGACGGTATCTTTCAGCGTGGTTTCAGAAATCGCCATGGTGCCCGACAGGCTGTGCAGCACGCCGACCTTGATCGTGTCCTGGGCAAAAGCGGGCACGGCGCCCAGGGCGGCCAGTGCGACGGCGGCGGTCATCGCCTTGAGGGTGAATCGACGTTGTTGTGTCATGGTGAATCCTCTCCGGTAGTAGATAGGTATGGGGACGTAAGAATCGCGTTTCGCTGCGCAAAAGCCTGTCAAACCAAGGCTTTAGGGCAACGATGAGTGGATTCTGGGGACCGGAGGGGGATTGGGGAATACGCCGGGTGGCGTACGTGGGGTGGGCCGCCACGGCCAAGCTAAATCAGCTTTAGCCCCCCAATTGGAGGATTTCAACTACCAGCGATCATGGTTAACTGGAGTCTGATGACAGAGGGGGCAAGTCACGCTCAGAGCATCTCGAG
Source organism: Polaromonas sp. P1_G2 (assembly GCF_056405515.1). Classification (NCBI taxonomy): domain Bacteria; kingdom Pseudomonadati; phylum Pseudomonadota; class Betaproteobacteria; order Burkholderiales; family Comamonadaceae; genus Polaromonas; species Polaromonas sp. P1_G2. Next base: position 12,393 of record NZ_JBFUBY010000053.1, on the reverse strand, counting down.
CGGACACTAAAACAAAAGGGGCTTTATGGGAACCATAAATGCGTCGATCTACCTGACCCTGCAGGGCAAGACGAAGGATGTGTCAGCTACGTTCAACGCACCAGACTGTCAGATAGAAGCCGGGGACTATTCAGGAGATTTCTTCTCCTTTCAACCCGAAGGCAGCACTCCTGATTGGGCCGAAGAGCTCAAAAAGTCAGCCGGTATCAGCATTACCGGCTCTTTTCCTGATATTGACTCCAAAACCGTCGGTGCGCTGCTAATGCTGCGACCTACGGGAGCGCGTAATCCGATACCTCCCGATCTGACAAATCGATATTTCATCCTGTCTTTCGGGTCAGGCTGGCAACGCCTTAATGATGACTGGCTTGAGCCAAACTTTGGCAGAACCGTTGCGCTAAATGTGCTCTCCATCGATCAGCTGCTGGAACTGCGTACAGAGCAGGTATTTGCGCTCCGACATATTTCGACGGATAGAGCGCCAATCGCATCAACAAAAGACACTTTTAATCTTGATGCGGATAGAGATCTACTTGAAGTTGTAGAAGGGAAGCTCAGTGGGATTCTTACAGTTCAAGGCGGCAAACCAACCGCGTCCAAGAAACTCGAAGGACTTCTCCCAAAGGGATCCAAAGTTCGCGGCGGACAAAGTTTACGAATCAGCTTGACGCTTAGCGACTTGAGTGCAGTCCTAGATGCATGCTTTGTTGAATTTCAGAACACAGGCTATCGGAAGATGTGGCCCGAAGTGGATTACCTTGTCCCGGTAAACGATACGAATTTGCAACTCAAACTCGAAAATGCCTTAGACACGCAACTTGGGTCGGCAAATTGGCCAAGCAGTTTAATGCTTGTCGCTCACGGGAAAAGAGGAAACTCTGAACTAACCCCCGACAGCTTCAGTTTAGGGAGAAAGCAAGTAGCAAAACAAGGATCCACAATTTCGACGCAAAATTTCTTGGCAGAAAGTGACTGGAGGAGTTTCCTAAAATCACAAAACCAATCCCCCTCACTGACAACGGCAAAAGGAACAGCTGTCCATTGCTTCGATGATCAGCTAAAGGAACTCTTCACCACTGACATTTTTTCGTGCCTCGCCACCGAGGTAAATTTGAATAATGTTCCGCATATATTGGCGGAAGGTCGTTGGTTCGCCGCAGAGCCAGCATTCCTCAAAACATTGCTGAACGAACTGCGCCTTTCAGTTCCAACCACCCCATCCTCTCTTCTGGCTTGGGACGGAGCTTCAAAAGAAGCTAAATACAACCAACTGGCCTCCGCTGCCGGCAAGTACTCCCTACTGGATGCGAAAAACATTCATTACGGCGGTGGGCAGTCGAAATTCGAAGTGTGTGATTTTCTTGACAACAAGAATAAGGCCATGTACTTCGTCAAGCGTGYGGATACCTCGGCACCACTAAGCCATCTTTGCGAACAAGTTCGGCGTTCGGTTGAACTACTGTTCTCCCCAAACCCAGGCTTTAGAACAGCTCTTTCCACGTACTCTACCAAGCACAAGATTTCAGTACATGCCGACCTAACCACCAGCCGCCCGTACGCAGGAACTTGGACACTGAGGGTTGTCGTTCTTACCCGTAAGAAGAAAAATCCTCTGGAGGAACTTCCACTATTTGCAAAGTGTTCACTACGGCGTCTTGCAAAACAGATGATTCAGTTAGGGCATCGTATCGAGTTCCTATTTCCGTAACAGGATTCCCCCCTCTCATTACCAGCCCACAATGCTAAAAACAAAGCTCGCCAAAAATTCCCCTTTATTCGGGAGCGGATTGGCAGTACTGAACAGATACTTCGAAAAGCGATTGCGGTGATATTGAAATCAATAGACCGCGACATCTAGATAAAAATACAAAAGGGATTTCGATATGGAAGGAGATCGCACATCAACAAAGATGCCAGAACTGCTCGTATTTTCCAGAGCTCTGGCGCTGGGCTTCGTGTTAGCCGAGGTCTTTCACGTCACATACATTGGCGGCAGCGGCTTGGCAGCCCAGATGGAACGCGTCGACTCACATCTTCGACTCGCAGCTGTCGGGGTAGTGTTGGCTGTATTAATTTGGTACGCGATATCGCGAAAATTGATTGGGAGCATGGCCCGACTCAGGCGTAGTCGAAGAGTTGACCTCCTGCTTTCGGTGTTACTTGGAGTTTGGGCAAACAGTATTCTTTTCTCATTCATGGAGCCATTCCATGAGCACGTAGCCAAAACCAATTCGCTATGGACGCTACTGTTGATAGCCTTCATTCTTCTAATGATCACTTCATCGCTCATTCGCGCATGGCTAGCCGGAAGAAAAGAGGACATCCCCCAACTTTATTTCCTGACTGACGACGAGATAGATAACCCAGCGGATGATGTACTCGCCAATCAAGATCAAGCTACGCGCTTTGCGAAGACAGTTCTTGAGAGCGGATCAAACAGTGGGCTTGTCTACGGCCTCGATGGGCCTTGGGGAACTGGAAAAACAAGTTTCATTAATCTAGCCAGTAACTATTGGAAATTCAACGCGAGCAGCGAGGTAATTGTTTTTCGATTCGAGCCACTGCGGTACGCGTCAGATCCCGATCTAGCGGAAAGATTTCTACGCGACCTTTCGGCCGAAATACAACACCAAATTTTTGTTCCTGAGTTCCGAGCGGCCGCCACACGCTATTCACGCATGCTAAAAGGGAAAGCCGATTTTTCCTTCCTTGGGTTCAAACTGGAGATCGAGCCATCCGTCGAAACTATTGACGAATTGCTGAAAGATATCGATGACGTACTAAAGCGGATTCGGCGTAGGCTCATAGTGGTGGTCGATGATTTGGATAGGCTAGAGCCCAACGCGGTAAACAACGTCTTGTTTACTGTCCGGCGCACTTTCAGACTCACTCAAGCTGCGTACATTCTCTGCTACGACACCGAGAATTTAATATCTAGCAAGGATGAAGGTGAGCGAGCCAGGCTGTTTCTTGAGAAATTTGTCAACATCAAGTTAAGCCTATTTATAGACCGCTCCTCCATCATTCGATTTTTAAGACGAGACTGGAATAAGGAAGAGGAAAAATACCAATCCATTCCCTCAGAAACGATGTTGAAGCTCGAGTCTATGTTGAGCGAACTCGCCGACATTCTTGAGGATGACGAACATACCTCGAAGTACATGTCCTTGATCGGGGACATGAGGAAATTAAAGCGCTTTGTAAACGCTATGCTGTTGATGCAGATCGAGAAAACAGATCTAGCACATACCGATTTTCATGGCCGTGATCTCATTAACTTGTTATTGCTTCACCTAAATTATCCTGGGATGTTCAGACGTATTTACATGGAGGAGACCGAAGACCGTTCCGGCATCTTCTCTATGAAAACGAGGTCTGGAGCAAGCGGGCGAGAGTACGTAAATGATGACGGCTACGACACTATTGTTGGGTCGTGTAAAGGCTTGGATCGGTTCCTATTGGATCAACTTTTCAGCGCGAGCTCGCTGGGATTAGATACATACGGTTCAGTCGATGAAAGCGTTTTGGCATCGCGGGCATGCTTCAATCACAAGCCTTATCGCAATCTTGAAGCTTATTTAACGCTCATTGTTAAATTTTCCGCGCCAGAACCAAGAAAGACGTTCAAGCTCTATCAAAATGCCGTCGCCAAAGTTATTGGAGGCGCACCTATTAATCAGATTTTGTCGGGCGACGAATTCAAACTAAACCGGGGGGAAGCCGCGCACGATCAGTTCTGGCAAATCTTGGTGAGTCAATCGTATGAATTCAGGAACGTCGTCGCAGATAACTCAATTGACACACTAGTCGAAAAACTACCGGCGTACTCATCGGTTGACGTTGGCGATCGCGGCCTACGACATCGGTCCATCTATACGTTGATCAGATTGCTTGATCGGGCAGGCTGGGGGAGAACTAGCGGTAAGAGACTTCCAAATACATCCCAGAATGTCATTGAGATCGCATACAGAATATACGGCGAGGATAAATATTCAGGGAACAGCTTGATTGATCGACTTGCAGCAGAGAACCGAGGCGTGCTCGGGTTATTTGATTTAATGCTTTTCCGTCTCCAGTGCAGCGCAGACAGGCAAGGGCAAATTTACAACTTACACACAGCTCTGATAGTCCACGATGACATGCTTGCGCCGACGAGTGGCCCGGTGACAGCTTTAGCAATTGCGGGAATGCGTACGATTTCTCAGCGTATTTTTTCACTTTTCAAATCGAGATACATTGACACGAAGCGAAATATTTTTGACGACACAGACGCGACCTCAGATGCAGATTTTCTGGGTGCCTCAGCCGAATTTCATTTTTCTCAAGCAACAGGTACGGAAGGAGAAGAAAAGCTACGGGATCTGATTCTCGGATCCCGTTCAATGACAAAGAATTTCGTTGTGTATCAGTTAGCCAACCGAAAGGCTGGCACGGGGTCAGGAGTCGGATGTGGGTATTACGACGCCACGGGAGCCGCTGACGGCGGAGAAATAGCCAAGCATGTTAATGACTACATGTTCGACGTATGCTTCAATCCCCAAGTCAGCCCTCGAAACATCGAGCATTTCTTGGACTACTGCCTTTCCAATTTAACTAGTGGAATTTGGTCTGGGGATGAAGAAGATGGCTATCACCCCACCAAGCAAGGACTTGCCAATGAGCTGAGTCCTGATATGTTGGCAAACTACTGGGGAAAGCATGGTGCGGCCATTAAGGCATCGAATTTAATCGCATCTGACAGAAGAGTGGTCACATTGAACTATGTTGTCACTTACGCTGCCGGTTTAATTCGCGTCTTCGATGTTTTGGATCAGATTTCTGCTGAGGAAGTAGCGGCCGCCGTTACCGCCGCACCTCAGAATCCAAATTAAGCGGCATCTCCGTAGCCCGCCTGAAATGTGTGAACCCCCGCTTTGTGGAACACTTCGGCCAGCCTCACCCCCGCAACACACCCAACATCCACTCCTCAAACAACCGGATACTCCGTTGCTCCCGCCGTTGAGGCGGATAAGTCAGAAAGTAGCCGTTCCCGCTGTCGACCTCAATGTCAAAGGGCTTCACCAGGCCACCCGAGGCAATCAAGTCAGTGAACAGTGCAGCATCAGCAATCGCAACCCCCAGCCCACGCTCGGCGCTCTGCACGCACATGTCCACCGTGTCAAAGAGTTGCTCACGCGCGCCCTGCAGCTCGGGCACACCTGCGCCGCGCAGCCAGGTCAACCATTCATGCCGGCTGGCCGTGGCATGCAGCAGGGTCACATTCGCCAGGTCGGCCGGCTCGCGCAGGCCGGCGGCCAGCTGGGGTGTGCACAGGGGCACCAGGCGCTCGCGCATCAGCGGCACCTCGACCAGATGCGGCCAGCCGCCTTTGYCGTGGGCAATGATGGCGTCGGCATCGGTGTTGCTGAAGTCGGGCGCATCTGTCCAATGGGTGGCGACGCGGATCTCAAGGCCGGGCAGCGCTGCCTGCAGCGCCGGCAGGCGCGGCAAAAACCACCTGACGGCCATGGTGGGCGGGAACTGGACCCTGAGGACATCTGCTGCGCCGCGCCGCACGCGGGCGCTGGCTTGGGCCAAAGTCTCCAGCGCCTGGCGCACCGGTGCCAGCAACTGCTGGCCTTCGGCGGTGAGCGTCAGGCCACGGGCCACGCGCACAAACAGCGGGCAGCCGTAATATTCCTCTAGCAACTGCACCTGCCGGCTCACCGCGCCCTGGGTCAGGTTGAGCCGGGTGGCCGCGCCTGTGAAGCTGCCGCAGTCGGCGGCGGCCAGGAAGGCCTGCAGGGCATAGAGGGGCGGCAAGGCGGGCATGCGCGCAGTTTATCTTGGTGGCCCAGTGGTGACACAGCGGCGGCAGCCATGCGCGCCGCACATGGCTGACCCCAAAATCTTTCGATGGTGCGGGTGCGCTGGTGCTCCTACGATGGCGCCCTGTTCATTCATTCCCAACACGTCCCTTCCCCACACCATGGTCATCAGCTCGAACGCACTCGCCTATATTGACGTCATCAATAAGTACCTGGCCTTGCTGGCCGCGGGCGATATGCCCGGCGTCGTATCGCTGTTCAGCCCCCAGGGCATGGTGAGCTCGCCCTTTCTGGGCATGCAGCCGGCGGGGGAGTTTTTTGAGCAGCTGAAGGCGGCCACGCGGCGCAGCGTGCTGGAGGACCCGGAAGTGTTTGTGAGCGCGGCCGGCTCGCGCCGGGCTACCGTGTGCTTTACCTACCAGTGGGAGCTGGCCGATGGATCGCACGTGAGCTTTCGCTGCGTGGACCTGTTTGATTTCGACGCGCAGGGCCTGATAGCGACCATGACCATCATCTACGATACGGCGCCGATACGCGCGGAGGTGGGCGACAAATACCGCCGCGTGGAAGCTTCATGATTTACCCTTGATTCATTCACCCACCCCCACCTGAGCAAAGGAGCGCCCTATGTCACTTGTTCGCGTACAACACGTCACTGTCTCGCTCGACGGTTTTGGAACCGGCGAGGGCCAATCCCTGGCGGCTCCGTTCGGCCATGCGGGCGAACGGCTGCACGAATGGATGTTTGAAACCCAGTGGGGCCGCCGGATGATAGGCAAGACGGGCGGCACGTCGGGCGTCGATGATACCTTTCTGCGGCTTTTTTCGGTGGACATTGGCGCCGAGATCATGGGGGCCGGCAAATATGGCTACCCCGGCTGGCACAAGGACCCGGAATGGAAGGGCCACTGGGGCCCCAACCCGATATTCCATACACCGGTCTTTGTTTTGACCCATCACACCCGCCCGCCTATCGAGATGGAGGGCGGCACCACTTTCCACTTCATCAACGCATCACCCGCGGAGGCAGTGGAGGCGGCGCGCAAGGCCGCGGGTGGCCAGGACATACGCCTGGGCGGAGGCCCGACCATGCTGCGCGAGTTCCTCAAGGCCGGGCTGGTGGACCACATGCACGTCGTGGTGGTGCCCATTTTGCTGGGCCGCGGTGTACGGCTGTGGGACGGGCTGGAGGGACTTGAGAAGGACTACGACATCGAGTCGGTCTCGACACCCGTCGGCGTCACGCATATGACCTTTACCCGCTCCCCAAGCCATTGAGCTACTGAACTGCTGAGCCACTGATCGCGGATTTACCTTAACCCCAAACCAACCCAAAGGAGAACCCCCATGCCCAAGATGATTTTTGTCAACCTGCCCGTGAAGGATCTTGCCGCCGCCTTGCGCTTTTACAAGGCCATCGGCTGCGAGCAGAACATGCAGTTCAGCAACGAGCAGGCCGCAATGATGGTCTGGTCGGAGTCGATCAGCTTCATGCTGCTGACGCACGAGTACTTCGGGACTTTTACCGCCAAACGTATCGCCGACGCGCAGCAGACTTGCGAAGTGCTGCTGGCCCTGTCGCGCGACAGCCGCGAGGAAGTGGACACCATCACAAAAGCCGCGGCGGCCGCCGGCGGCAAGGCCGATGTTCGCCCACCGCAGGACATGGGATTCATGTATTCGCGCGCCTTCCAGGACCCGGACGGCCATGTGTTCGAGCCGGTGTGGATGGACATGGCGGCGGTGCAGGCGACCGCCTAGGCCCTCACCTTTATCACGTATAGGCCTACGTAGCCGGACTTTGTCGAATTCTCCAGAGCTGATCGTCGTAACAGGGAAGCAAGCCAAAAAGCCCCATGAGGCCTTTTGCTTGTTTTACCTGTTTCGCTTTTTTAACCCAAGGAGAAATCGATGAAGTTCCTGCACACTCTTTTTGCCCCGCTGCTCAGCGCCGCGGTAGCCGTTGCCACCATCGTCCCGGTCGCGGCCCACGCCCAGGACAGCAAGCCGGTCAAGAGCGGCTACCTCAGCGTCAACGGCGTCAATTACCACTACCAGGTGCACGGCAAGGGCGAGCCGCTGCTGCTTTTGCATGGCGGCCTGGGCGACTTCGACATGTTCGGCCCGGTGCTGACGGAGCTTGTCAAAACCCGCCAGGTGATTGGCGTGGACCTGTACGGCCATGGCCGGACGGCGCTGACGGATCGGCCCATGAGCGTGGTCGACATGGGCGACGACATGGCGCAGATCGTCAAGCAGCTCGGCTACGACAAAGTGGACGTGATGGGTTATTCGCTGGGCGGCGGTGTCGGCTTTCGCATGGCGGTGCAACACCCCGAGCGCGTGCGGCGGCTGGCGCTGGTGTCGGCCGGCTACGCGCAAGACGGCTTCTTCCCGGAGATGCTGCCCATGCAGGCGCAAGTCGGCGCGGCGATGGCCGACATGATGAAGGACAGCCCGATGTACAAGTCCTACGCCGCGGTGGCGCCGCGCCCGCAGGATTTCCCCAAGCTGCTGGACCAGATGGGCGCCTTCATGCGCAAGCCTTATGACTATGCGGAGGACGTGAAGAAGCTGGCGATGCCGGTGATGCTGGTCTTCGGCGACAGCGACATGTRCCGGCCGGAGCACATCATGAAGTTCTACCAGCTGCTGGGTGGCGGGCTGAAGGACGCGGGCTGGGGCCGCGAGCACATGGCGAAGAACCGGCTGGCGATATTGCCGGGCTTCACGCACTACGACCTCTTCCTGGCGCCGGCCCTGGTACCGACGGTGCTGCCTTTCCTGGATGGGAAGAGCAACACGGCCAGCTGGGCGCAGCAGGTGGAGGGGAAGAAGTAAGTGGCTTAAAGCCGGGTCACACCGGCGCGTAAGCCCCGGTGCCGCCCGGCCAGGCCGTCAGCACCTCATAGCCATCGGGCGTGACAGCCACCATGTGTTCCCACTGGGCGGACAGGGAGCTGTCTTTGGTCACCACGGTCCAGCCGTCGGCCAGTTGCCGGGTTTCGCGTTTGCCGGCGTTGAGCATGGGTTCGATGGTGAACACCATGCCGGGTTCGAGCCTGATCCCTTCGCCGGGCCGGCCGTAGTGCAGCACCTGCAAGTCCTCGTGGTAGACCTGGCCTATGCCGTGGCCGCAGTACTCGCGCACCACGCTGAAATTCTCACGATGGGCGACCGACTGGATGGCATGGCCGACGTCGCCCAGGGTGGCGCCGGGCCTGACCTGCTTGATCCCGGCCAGCATGGCTTCGTAGGTGGTCTCCACCARGCGCCGGGCCAGCACGCTGGGCGCGCCGACAAAAAACATGCGGCTGGTGTCGCCGAACCAGCCGTCTTTGATGACGGCGACGTCGATGTTGACGATGTCGCCTTGTTTCAAAATTTTGTCGGGCGAGGGAATGCCGTGGCACACCACCTGGTTGACGGAGGTCAGTATGGTCTTGGGATAACCGAGGTAGCCCACGTTGGCGGGGATGGCGCCCTGCACGTTCACGATGTGCTGGTGGCAGATGGCGTCCAGCGCCTCGGTGCTGACGCCGGGCACGACGTGCGGCTCAACCATGCTAAGAACCTCTGCGGCCAGCTGGCCGGCCCGCCGCGCCATCGCGATCTGCTCGGGGGACTTGATGACGACGCCGCGGGCCATCAGCGTTTACCGGCAGAGGCCGGCCGCGCTTTGCCGGCCTGGGCTGTGGCGGCGGTGACGATGTCCAGGCCGCCGGCGAGTTCAGCCTGGACCAGCAGCTGGCAAATCTCCCGGTAATCCAGGTCCGGGTGCATCTCGGTCAGCATGCCGACCCGCATCCAGTGCTCGGCCTGCGAATTAATGGACCGGCTCAGGGCGTTGCCCGCCACGCGCAGGTTCTCGTGCATCAGGTCTGAAATTTTGACAATACCCATGGTTGGCCTTTATATCCTCTACATTCTTTACATGAAACGTATATGGATTATATATATTTCATATGGTCGAACTTTTTCCGGTCGACGGGGGTCGGCGGACTCGATGAGGCAATCTTTGGGAAACCGCGAAAAATTTATTGGAAGATGTCGATTTGGGCCCGCCCCGAACGTCGTCAGAGAGAAGATGAGCGAAAACCCGCCCGTCCGGCACCCAACGAGACATCCAGCCAAGGAGAAAGCACCATGACCCAGACAAACACCCTGCCCCTCCCCACCATCACGGCCTTTGAACGCTCGCCCGACCGCGGCAGGGGCCTGGCGCGCGACTCACGCGTGCGCTGGGCGCTTGAAGAGGTGGGCCAGGCCTACGAGGTTCGCCTGGTGTCTTTCGCGGCCATGAAGCAGCCCGCGCATAAAGCCCTCCATCCCTTCGGGCAGATCCCGACCTATGAAGACGGCGAGCTGACGCTGTTCGAGTCGGGCGCCATCGTGCTGCATATCGCGGAGCGCCATGCCGGCCTGCTGCCCCACGACACGAATGCCCGTGCCCGCGCGATCGCCTGGATGTTTGCCGCACTGAACACGGTGGAGCCGCCCATCATCGAGCGCACCATGGCCATGCTTTTCGAGCAGGACAAGCCCTGGTATGCGGAGCGCCTGACCCTGCTCGACGAGCGCGTGCATGCGCGGCTGGGCGACCTCTCCAGCCGGCTGGGTGATGCCGACTGGCTGGACGGCGCCTTCAGCGCCGGCGACCTGCTGATGGTGACGGTGCTGCGCAGGCTGGAGAGCTCGGGCCTGCTGGACCAATACCCGACGCTGTCGGCCTATATCGCCCGCGGCGTGGCACGGCCGGCTTATCAACGGGCTTTTGAGGCGCAGCTGGCGGTCTTTACGGGGAAGGCGGTGGGCGGCTGACAKGGTCGCTCAGGACTGGCGTGAGTTCTGCCGCCGCGAACTGATGTTTTGCGGCGCTCATGTCTGCTGTGGGACGCAGCCGCGGCTAAGATGACTGTTTTCGGCCAAAAGCGGCCCTACGACTGCCTCACCGCAAAGCAGACACGCACCTGGTCCAGCAACCGCGTGGACTGCAAAGCTGGTGCGGCGACTTTGTCAGGGTTGTTATACCTGTCCATTTATACAAAATAGTGAGATAGGCCCATGCTTTCAAACAATTTTCTGAACCATAGTCGCCGGTGTTATCTGACTGGCGGCCATGTTATTCCGCAGTTTTGCGGGATATATCAAAGTTAGGTGTCACGTGCGACCGATGCGCATCGCGACAGTCATGCTTGGAGCGTTGGTTCTCCTCGGCTGCAAAGAGGGACCCGACGCGACGTCTTTCGAGTCATCGCGCGGAACGATCACGTACAAAGAGCGTGTGCGGCCGGATGACGGAAAGTTTGAAGGTGGTTCCCGTAGCGCGACAGTGTCGGAAATCGCCCGTCTGAGACAAAGTGCTGATAGGGCCGGCGCGTTCGTCGGCAAGTACGTTGCCTCGAACAGAGTCCAACCGGATTTGCTGGCAAACCTTGATACGGCCTTCGCCGCATGGCTCCAAATGAACGGGTCCAAAGAATCCCCAGCGGAAGTCGAGTCCATAGTAGGCGCGGCACTTGGTCAGTACTGCATCGAGCGTCTGCCGGTTCGGTGGATGGTAGTGTCTGACGCAAACGGCACCGAATTTGCGCTCATTGGCGAGAACCCGCCATCGAAGTCGTTTCCGCTAGCATCTGTGCGGTATCGAATTGAAGATCGAAAGACGGATTTCATTGGAGCTCTCTATGAAGCACTGGTTCACGTTCGAAAGAAGGCTGGTGGTGAAACCTAACTTGTCAATCGACACGGACCCACAACAGCAGGCTGCGGCTCCGCCGCTCATGTTGGTGGTCCGGTCATTTCTACGTTAGGCCGCACAGAAAGAGTCGTCGACGATGTCATATCCAACTGAACACCCAAACTCTCTGAAGATGATGAATCTGACCCTTGCAGTCAAAGCCAACTTTTCCGACATCGAAACCAGACAGGAGCCTAGTGGCGGTACCACGCTCAAAGCAAAACTGCGGCTCCAGGCAACACAGCACACATTGCATATGGAGCTTCAATCGAGCGATGTCATTTTCAGCACCCAACATCAGTGGACAAGAGTGCCAATCACCAATGAGCCAGAGCAAATGGCAGTCATTCGAAGATGGCGGAGCCGTTGCCTAGTCTGAGCTACCAGCTATTTCTCGGAGAAAAGAAACTGAAAGCGAACCTTGCAGCCCCAGTGCGGCCTAACCCTTCCATCGAGAGGACGTCGCCCGGCAAGCCGGGCGCCGCCTCTCATGTCAAACGTTAGAGAGCATCATGGCAACGAGTGTGCTTTACGAAGTTCCGGACACCGCGCGCGAATTGCTGTAGGCCAAGCTCGATTCAGCGGCATCACCGGATGTAAGCCGCCAATTCCTCAGGACTTCCCTCGGGGAAGGCCTCTTTGAGAAAATTCAGGAAGGCGGACACGCGCCCGCTCAGCAGGCGGCGGGATGGATAGAGCGCCCATAGCGCCACCTCGGGCCCGGTGACGTCGCCCCATTGCACCAGCGTTCCGGCGGCCAGGTCGGGGATGACCAGCGACAAGGGGAGGCGCGCCGCACCGACATTCGCACGGACCGCATCGCGGACCATGAACAGCGATGACAAG
>NZ_JBFUBY010000052.1:0-41131 GCF_056405515.1 Polaromonas sp. P1_G2 | reverse complement strand
TCATTGAGCAGCAGGCCGTAGCGCTGCTTGCCGGCGGGCAGGTCGATCACGTCGACCGGGATCAGCGATTCGAGCGCCGCCGCGGCATCGGCGCCCACCAGGCGCAACTGGCCCATGTGGGACACGTCGAAGAGGCCGGCGGCCTGGCGCGTGTGGAGGTGCTCGGCCATCAGGCCCGCGGGATATTGCACCGGCATGGAATAGCCCGCGAAGGGCACCATGCGCGCGCCGAGCTCCACATGCAGCTCGTGCAGAGGTGTTTTCAGCAGGGTTTCAGGGGCGGCAGCGGAAGAGGTGGACGAATCGGACAAGGCATTCTCCGGGGGGCAAACAGGTTCTAAATCCATGAGCTTGCCCCTGCTGTCCACTTTACCTGAGAGATTCACCCGGCGATGCGGGCTTGCTCCTTCGGTGGGCCGCTTTGAAAACGGCCTCTCTCCAGTAGGGAACGCCTTGCCGCGTGGTGCGCCGCAGGGCGGTTGCCAGTCCTTTTGCCTGAGCGTTCAGTGCACCAAAAAGGGTTGCCCCGGGGTGTACGTGCGCCTTCGGCGGTTTTCGCGCGGAAAACTCTCTCCTGACCCCGTCGAGTGTAACGGATGCTGCCGTCGGCCCGGTCAGGCCGCCTGGTGCTGCGGCAGCAGCATGGCGATGCRCTCGCTGATGGAGTCGGCACGCTCGTGGCCCGCGATTTTTTCGATTTCTTCGATCATTTCGCGCGAGGCCGCCAGCATGCTGTCGCGGTCCTTGGCGTTGCGCAGCGCTTCGCGGAAGCGCTCGGCCATCACCGGGTCGCGCCGGGCGAACATGCGCTCGCAGATGTCGAAGAGGAACATGCGGGTGGTGGCGAGTGAGCGTTTGCCTTCAAACTGGTCGGCCGAAACCTGGATGGCCTGTGTGGTTTCGGGGCTCGGGAAATTTTGCAGCTGGGCCGGCGTGGGTTTGGGGACGGGCACCGGTGCAGGCACTGCGGCGGGGGGGGAGGTTTTGCCCGGGTGCGCTTCCAGAAAGCCTTCGCGCAACAGCCGCAGGGCGATGGCCTCGCCGTCGCCGTCGAACAGCGGGCGGAAGTCCTGGGCTGACTTGCTGCCGTCGGCCATCAGCAGCAAGGTGCGCTCGCGCTGGCCTAGCGTTCTCACGCCGGGCTTGAGCTCGGCGCGGGCACGGTCGGTTTTGTGGAGCTGCATGGATTTCATCCTGAAATGAAAGCCTGAGCATTACCTCCATAGATGACAAAGGCGTGAAACCCAGCCTGAAAAAAAGCTATTTGGCGTAGACCAGGTCGCGCAGGCCGAGCGAGAGTTGCGGTACGTAAGTGATCACCATCAGGCAGACCAGTATGACCCCTACAAAGGGCAGCAGGTGCGTCACGATGCGGTCCAGCGATATCCTGGCGACGGTGCAGGCCGCGAACAGGTTCACGCCGAAAGGCGGCGTGATCATGCCGAGCGCGAGGTTGACCACCATCACCAGGCCGAAGTGCACCGGGTCGATGCCGAAGTGCACCGCCACCGGCGCCAGGATGGGCGCCAGCACAATGATGGCGGCGCTGGTCTCGATGAACATGCCGATGATGAACAGCGCCGCGTTGACGCCCAGCAGGAAGAGGGCGGGCGACTTCAGCACCTCCTGCAGCCAGTGGCCTATGGCGTCCGGCACGCCGGCGCGGGTGATCAGGAAGGCGAACAGCCCGGCGTTGGCGATGATGAACATGATTACCGCGCTGGAAATCACCGACTTGCGCAAGATGACATACAGGTCCGCCAGCTTGATCTCACGGTAGATCACGATGCCGACGACCAGGGCGTAGAAGACCGCCACCGCCGAGGCTTCGGTCGGCGTGAAAATCCCACCGTAAATGCCGCCCAGGATGATCACCGGCATCAGTAGCGCCCAGCCGGCCTGCCAGGTCGCCTTGCCGAAACTCAGGCGGCCGTCGCCATCCTGTTTGCCCCAGCCCTTCCAGCGGCAGTACAGGTGCACAAACAGCATCAGCGCGAAGCCTATCAGCAGCCCCGGGCCGAAGCCAGCGATGAACAGTTCGCCAATGGAGACCTCTGCGCTCACGCCGTAGAGGATCATGGGGATGGACGGCGGGATGATCACGCCCAGCTCCGCGCTGGTGGCCTGCAGGGCCGCGGCGTAGGCCGTGGGGTAGCCGTGCTTGATGAGCGCCGGTATCAGGATGGCGCCTATGGCAAAGGTGGTGGCCACGGACGAGCCGGAGACGGCCGCGAAAATCATGCAGGTCAGCACGCAGGTCATGGGCAGGCCGCCCTGGACGCCGCCGACGATGCTTTTGGCGAACTCGACCAGCCGGCGCGAGATGCCGCCGGTTTCCATCAGGTTGCCGGCCAGGATGAAGAAGGGGATCGCGGCCAGCGGGAATTTGTTGATCGAGGAGAACATCTCCTTGACGGAGATCAGCATGTTGGCATTGGACGCCTGGATGCCGAAGATGGAGGCCAGGCCGATGGACACGGCCACGGAAACGGTGAGCGCAAAGCACAGCACCATCGTTGAAATCATCACCGCGGTCATTGCGCCGTCTCCAGTTCGTTGCGTTGGGGATCCAGCAGGTTGCCGATGATGCCGATCACGCAGAACATGCCGCCCACGGGCATGGCCACATAGCCCCAGAACATCGAGACGGACTCCAGACCGGCCATGGACTGCACGCGGCCGCGCAGCGAATAATCCCAACCCCACCAGACGATGACGGCGATCAGCGCCAGGGCGGCCAGGCACACCAGCCAATCCAGTACGCGCCGGATGCGCGGTGGGCTCCAGCGGTAAAGCACGTCCACGCTGACCATGGCGCCCTGCCGGAAGGCCATGGGGATGCCCATGAACACCATCCAGATCAGGCTCAGGCGGATCAGGATTTCGCTCCACTCGGCGGGCTGTTCAAGCACGAAGCGGGTGACGATCTGGAACATGCCGAGCGCCGAGGCGATGACCAGCATCAGGCAGGCCACCAGCATGGAGAAGCCGGTGGTCCAGCGTTCAAATGTGAGGAAGGCTTGTTTCATGAGGTGCGATAGAGAAGGGGGAAGAGCCGGTGCATGGAAAGCGCCCGCCAGTACGATGCCTGCGGGCGCGTTCGGTGAAAAAAAAGTGCGCAGGCCGGGCAGGGAAGCCTGCGGCCCGCGTGCCTTGCACTTACTTGTAGTTCCGGATCGCGTCGATGTTTGCCTTGCCGAACTGCTTCTCGAAATCGGCATTGACGGGTGCCAGCATGGCCACGAATTTGGACTTGTCGACGTTCTCGATCACGGTCATGCCCTTGGCGCGCAGCTCGGCCACGCCGTTGGCATCGTCCTGGTCGACGCGCGCGCGGTTGACCTTGGTGGCCTCCTTGGCCGCATCGACGAAGGCGGTCTTGTCGGCGGCGCTGAGCTTGTCGAAGG
This sequence comes from Polaromonas sp. P1_G2, assembly GCF_056405515.1. Classification (NCBI taxonomy): domain Bacteria; kingdom Pseudomonadati; phylum Pseudomonadota; class Betaproteobacteria; order Burkholderiales; family Comamonadaceae; genus Polaromonas; species Polaromonas sp. P1_G2. The sequence continues at coordinate 37,724 of NZ_JBFUBY010000052.1, read as the reverse complement.
CCGCCTTGTTCATCACAAAAATGCAGGGCGAATAAACGTGGCCGGTCAGCGACAGGTGTTTCTGCACCTGGTCGAACTTGGCGGACATGATCACCGACAGCGGGTTCTCCTGGCCGTCGACCGTGCCTTGCTGCAGCGCGGTGAACACCTCAGGAAACGCCATCGGCGTGGTGATGATGCCCAGGCCCTTGTAGGCCGCGATGTGCACGGGGTTTTCCATGGTGCGCATCTTCAGGCCCTTGAGGTCTTCGGGCAGCTTCACGTCGCGTTTGCTGTTGGTCATGTGGCGAAAGCCGTTTTCGGCCCAGGCCAGCGCCTTGAAGCCTTTGGCGTCGAACTTGGTCAGCAGGTCCTGGCCGATAGGGCCGTCGAGTACCGCGCGCGCATGCGCCTTGTCGCGAAACAGAAAGGGTACGTCGAGGATTTTGGTCTCGGGCACGAAGTTGGGTATCGGGCCGGTGGACGAGAAAGCCAGCTCCTGGGTTCCCAGCTGCACGGCTTCAATCGATTCGCGTTCGCCGCCCAGTGCGCCGTTGTAAAAGGTCTGGACCTTGTAGCGGCCAGCCGTGCGTTTTTCGACCTCCTTGGCAAAGGTGTCGATGGCCACGCCCTGGTGCGAATTCTGCGCCGTGGAAATGCTGATCCGCATGGTGGTCTGCGCGTTCGCCGCCGCGATGAAACCCAGGCCCAAAGCCATGCCGACCAGCAGTTTTGAAATTTTCATGGTGTCTCCAAAATAATCGTTGTTCAGAAAATCCGCGATGACGGCGCCCGGCCGTATGCACACCTATTATTGCGTCGCTACCTTGGGCGCAGTGCGCGGGTTTTCGCTTAAATAGGCCGCAATAATGCTGTCAAAGTCGGGGTCGGGCAAGAGTCCCAGTCCCCGGGCCCGGCCCGCATCGATGACCGCCGGCCAGTTGGCCACGATGTTGGCGATGGCAGGGTCCGGCGTCCAGTCGATGAGGCCGGCGGCCTCTTTGCCCGCCACGCGCGCCAGCGCCGCGGCCATCTCGCCCACCGTGGTCTTCAGCGCCGGCAGGTTGATCGCCGTGCGCGCACCCCACTCGGCATCACCGGCCTCCGCCGCGCGTACCAGTCCTTCAATCGTTCGCGCCGGCGAGGCCAAGGCCACGGCCGTTTCGCGCGGCACCGGGCAGGCCGCGCGCTGGCCCGCCAGCGGCTCACGGATCATGCCGCTCAAGAAGCTCGAGGCCGCGCCGTTGGGCTTGCCGGGCCGCACGCTGACCGTCATCAGCCGCACGTTGCGCCCGCGTATGAAACCCTTGCGCGCGTAGTCCGCCACCAGTTGCTCGCCGATGAATTTCTGGATGCCGTAGCTGTTCTGCGGCGTGGGCAGCGTCCTGTCGTCGATCACCGGCGGCAGGGGCTGCGCGGGCGAATTGCCGAACACCGCGAGCGAACTCGCGAACACCACGGTGGGCGAGCTGCCCAGCTTGCGGCAGGCCTGCAGCAGCGCGCGCGTGGCGTCGACATTGCTGCGCATGCCGAGGTCGAAGTCGGCTTCGCATTCGCCGCTGACGGCAGCGGCCAGGTGAAAGACCAGCGCGTCGTCGGCGCGCACCACCTGTGATGCTGTGTCGCTGGTTTCGAGGAGTTGGTTAAGGTCGCCGACCACCGCACGAATCCGCGAATCCGCCGCCAGCGCCGCGGGCGGTGCAACTCGGTCGATCAATGTGATGGTCTGGATGATTTTCGGCGCGCCGCCCGCAAGAGAAAGTTTCCCCTGTTCGAGTAGCTGCCGTGCCAGCCTGGCACCCAGGAATCCGGCGCCGCCGGTAATAACGATGTTCATGTATCTTTTGTCTCCGTACTCTCTGTTTTATTCACCGCGGTTTGCTGCCGGGCGCGCCGCACAGTTTAGGTTTTTTCCTTCATCTGCGTAAATCTGCGTAATCTGCGGATAAAGAATTTCATCCACAGATTACGCAGATTAAAACAAGACGCCTGTGGATATGCCGGTACCAAGTCTTACCGCGACCTGAGCTTGAGCAACCGATCACGCGCGGCCGCCAGGTGTTCACGCAAGGTGTACCAGCGCTCCGAGAACTCATCGGGCAAATCCAGCGCCACCACCTGGCGCTCGATGTTGTCCAGCCGCTCCAGCAACTGCCGCAGCGCCATCGGGTTGTCGGCGGCGACTTCGTCCATGTCGTTTTCCAGGAACTTCAGGTCGCCGTAAAAATGATTGAGCGCCGAGCTGATGCGCCAGTCGAACAGCTTTGGAATCCACGCCAGCATCAGCAGGGCGATGGCCAGGATGGGCCCGATGGCATAGAACACCAGTTCCGCGTACTGCGCCGTGCGGTAGGGCAGCAGGGTTTCCATCCAGGGGCGGGCGCCCAGGCTGTAGGCGCGGGCCGTGGGGGACAGCGGGAAGTCGCTGCCGCGAAAGCTCGGGAACTGGCCGTGGCGCTGCAGGAAGTTGGGTATCTCGTGGATCTCGACGGCGGCGTCGAGCAGGGCGCGCTGCAGGGCCGGGTGCACGTCGGGCCGTACCAGCAGGTGGGTTTGCAGGCTCATCAGCGTGAGGTCTTTGGGCGGGATGTCGCCGCGCAGCTCGATCGCGCCTTGCGGCAGCAGCAGCGGCTGCAGGCGCGGGTTCTGGGCGGCCAGCGCGCCGGCGTGTTCGGCGCCCAGCAGCAGGATGCCGCTGCTGCGTGTCAGCAGCTGCACGGCCTGCGAGTCGTCACCGGCCGCCTGGAACACCAGGTCGACCTTGCCGTCCATTAGCGCATTGGCGGCAGCTACGCCGGTGGCATTGTCGAACTGGACGTCCGCGGGCCGCACGCCGGCGTGCGCCAGCATCAGCCTGGCCGCGATGAAGGACGAGGACGAAGCCGGCCCCGCCGCGATGCGCAGGCCCCTGGCCTGCGCCAGCGACGAGGGCCCGCCGGTGGTGGAAAAAATCCATACCGGCTCCTGGCCGACGACGGCCAGCGCCTGCACGGGGGTGTCGGCGTTCGCGTAGATGCCGTGGGCAAAGCCTATGCTGGTGGTCTCACTCGTCCGCGTCAGCCGGTCCAGCGAGCCTTTCTGCGTGTCCGAATACACGACCTCGGCGCGAACGCCTGTGCGCTCGAGCTGCTCGGCGTAGCGCTGCGCCAGCATCGAATAACCGTCTTGCGGCGAGCCTGCACTTATCACCACTTCGGCGGGCGGCAGCACCTTCCATTGGGTGGCGGACCACCACAAGGCCAGCGCCGCGCACAGCAGCACGGGTACGTAGAACAGCCACCAGCGCCGGCGGTAAAGCAGCAGCAGCTTCATCGCTTACCGCCCCCTCATCCGGTAAAGCCGCTGGCGCACGAACTCGATGTGCTGGTGCAGCGTGTAGCAGCGCGCCATCAGGTCGCGCGGCGTGGCAAAAGCCATCATGGCCTTGTCGATGCCGTTCAGGCGGATCAGGAAACGTGTCAGGTCCAGTCCCGAGAGCGATTCCTGGCCCAGGTCGTTCTCAATGAACTTGAGCTCGCCATACCAGCGGTTGACCCGGCTTTCCAGAACCCAGCGCAGGTAGGCCGGGACCAGCCGCATCAGCCACAGGGCCAGCAATGCCAGCGGCAGCACGATCAGCAGGATGCGCTCGGTGACCTGCGCCCACCAGAAGGGCAGCACGCGTTCCAGCCAGGGCAGGCCGTGCGTCAGGGTCTCGCGCGCCTGCGGTGCGGTGGGAAAGTCGATGCGCCGCAGCGAAGGGAAATCGCCGGTGCGGTGAAACAGTCCGCCGCCGGCGTGCACGTCCATGGCCACCGCGATGGCCAGGCGCTTGAGGGCGGGGTGCAGGCCCTCGCGCGCCACCAGGCTGGCCGAAGTGGTCAGCAGCGTGATGTCGCGCGGGGGAAGCCGTGCGTCCAGCGTGCCCTGCGCCAGCAGGCGCGGCTCGAGGTAGGGGTTGCGCTCGGTGATGGCGGCGGACTTGCGGATGTTCGCCAGGTGGATGCCCGGCAGGCTCAGCATGTTCTGCACGGCGAAGGACTCAGGCGCGGCGACCAGGAAGACCACGTCGATCGCGCCCTGCCGCAGCGCCTGCACGGCCGGGCTGCTGGTCAGCGGCGAGAGCGTCAGGTCCTTGGCCTCTATCCTGGCCTGCTCCAGCAGCCTGAGCGCTACCTTGCGGGTCCCGCTGCCCTCGGGGCCTATGGCCACGCGCAAGCCTTGCAACTGATTGAGCGAATCGATCTCGCGGCCGCGCGTGAAAATCCACACCGGCTCCACGTCCACATTGACCAGGGTCTCGACGCGGCTGCGGTCGCGCCTTTCCAGCGAGGTGCCCAGATAGCCGAAGCCGCCCTGCATTAGGGCCAGGTCGACGGGTGTGCCGGCCCGGCGAAGGCGTTCAAGGTTTTGCTGCGAACCGGCCGAGGTCTGGATCTCCAGCGTGATGCCGTGGTCGGCGAATTTTTCGGCGTAGCGCTGGGCGTGAAGGTAATAGGCGCCGTCCGCGGCGGCGGTGCTGATGCTCAGCCGGTCGGGCGGCATGGGGTAGGCGAACATCCACAAACCGGTGGCCGTGGCGGCGGCTGCGAGGACGATCGGAAACCGGATCCACAGCCATTTGCGTTGGTATAACTTCGCCATGCGCACAGGGAAGAGTCCTGTAAAAGGTTGTACCTTTATAACGCAAAGCTGTTACTTTCCTCACGCGGAGTAACGCGAAGGATGAAGCCGGAAGCGCCGCCGCCTCATTGCGCCCATCAAAGGCGTGTCAAGCGGGTGCTGTTTTCGTTTCTTTTGGTTTGGACCTGGAACCGGTCGTGCCCAGCAGCCAGAGGTTGAGGCCCGCATGCCGGCTGATGAGCAGCGCCGAGACGATGGGGCCTGCAAGGCCTGCGGCCAGGCCGGCCATCATCAGCACATAGGTGTCCGTGACACCTATCTTCTTCAAAAGGATGCGGCTTGCCGCGGTGAAGAACACATGCAGCAGGTAGATCGCGAATGAATAGGAGCCGACGTAGGCCATACGGGGAGAGCTCCATCCGCTGCGCAACAACAAAAAGGCGCTGCAAACACCGAGCCCGAGCGCAGGTATGGAGGTGCCCTGTTCGGAGAACTGTGGAAGCAGCATGGCCGCGGTGGCGGCGCAGATGAAGACGGCCGCCGCGATGCCGCGCGCGGCGGGGCCGCCTATCTCGAAGCGCTTGCAGGCCAGGCCCGCGAGGAAAAACGGCAGCAGGTAGACCGCGCCCTGGGCGGCAAAATAATTCGGCGGGCTGAAGTAATCGAACAGCACCGCGCTCAAGGCCCAGACCAGCGCGAAGCCGGCCGGCGTGGCAAGCGCTTTCAGGTGCTCCAGCAGGATGACAACCAGGAAGACGATGAACAAGGCTTCCAGGAACCAGAAGTGCCCCACCGGCACGATGTGCAGCAGCCACCAGCGGTCGACGGCGTTGTTGGCACCCGGCGTGAACGCCTGTACGACCGCAAAAAGGGTTCCCACCGTGACCAGCGGAAGCAGCAGCCTGCGCACCTTGCCCTTGATAAAGCCGAGCGGGCGGCCCTGGTAGGGACGAAAGGCGTAGACGTAGCCCGAGATAAACGAGAACAGCGGCATGCGGATGTAGGCCAGCGCTTCATTGAAGATCTGCAGCCAGTGCCCTTCGGGGATCCTCAATCCGGTGGTGGGGGTGTCTCCCACCACATGGAACAGGACCAGCAGGACGCAGGCAATGCCTCTGAGCGTATCCACCTCAAGGCTGCGTTTCATTTTCTGGCCGGTCATCGGATGCGGGTTCCTCTCTTGATGGTGCGCAAAATATCCCGACACCCGGATCGCGGGGTCGTGTGAGCGCGTGTCTCTGCGCGCATGTCTGCGTTGGAATGCCTAGAGCGTAATCAAGCAAGGCGGCAACTTCGGGTCCGAAAAAAAGCAAACTGTTGCAAGCCGTATCGTTTTATGCGGCATCCCTCATCAAGCAAACAGCTGTTACGTTGTTGCAACGAATGCGCAACCTTTTCGTCAAATGAATCAATCGGGAAAACCCTAAACTGGGCTCGTCTCCTACATCAACTGTCTCGCTTGGCGCATGGTGCCTCCCGGCGATTTGTTCGATCCTCAATCAGCCGTTCAGTAGCGCCCCCTTACACAGGCGAGCTCGTGGAACAAATACAGGAAGTGACCTCCAGACATGAATTTTCAGACTCCGCTTTCAAGCGAAGATTCCGCGCGCTATGCGGCGCTGGTCGGCCAAAGCGCGGCCATCACGCGGCATGCCGAACTGCTGGCCTGGCTGCAGGGCGACATGCAGCAGTGCCTTCCCCAYGACATCCTGCTGGCGGGCTGGGGGAATTTCCAGGAGGGCGCTGTGCAGCACGACGTGGTGTCCAGCTTGCCGGGCGCGCGCTCCTATGCCCCGGGCACGGACGGCCTGCCTTTTCTTCTGGGAAAGTTCCACGAATGTTGGCTGGCCGCCGGCCGGCAACCCTGCAGCCTGGACTTCAGTGAATTCGAATACCTGCTGGGCCAGGCGAGCCTGCCGGGCTCTTTTAGCGACAGCCTGCGCGGCATGCGCTCGGTGCTGATCCACGGCTTGCAGGATGAGCGGGCGCAGCAGGACTGCCTTTATGTCTTGATGGGTGCCCGGCATATTCCCATGGAACCGGCGCGCACGGCCATGCGCATGCTGATGCCCAGCATGGACGCCGTGCTGCGCCAGCTGGCGCCCCTGCCGCAGCAGCGCCGCCCTGCGCCGGCTACGCGCGGCGCCGCCGAGGACGCCTGCGGCCTCAGTGAGCGTGAGACGCAGATCATGGCCTGGGTGGCCATGGGAAAAACCAACTCCGAGATAGGCGCCATCCTGAACATCAGCGGCTTCACCGTGAAGAACCACATGCAGCGCATCTTCCAGAAGCTCAATGTCTTTAACCGCGCGCAGGCGGTTTCCAAAGTGACGAGGGTCAGTATCTATGGCTGAAGCCAACCAGCTCCAATCCGCGTCCGCCTGGCTCAACCAGCGCGAGCCCCGCTCCATGGGCCTGGGGCGCAGCCACCTATTTACCGCCGTCGAAGCCGGGCTGGACCCGCTGGTGCTGGTGTTCTCGCTGTGGGCGCTGGCGTTTTATTTTGAGGGCTCGGTGCGGCCCGCCTACCTGATCCTGTCCGTGATCGTGTTCTCGCTGACGTTTCCGGGCAGCTCCCAGTTGCGCCTGCCGGTGTGGAAGGTGTTCTCGACCATCGCCTTTCACTGGATATGGATCGCCGGCCTGCTGCTGCTGACCGGCTATGTGACGGAGTACTTCCACAAATTTTCCATGACCGTGCTGATGCACTGGCTGTGGGTCGCGCCCGTGGCCCAGGCCGGCGCGCACCTGGCGCTCAGGGCCGCGGCGCCGCAGCTGCTGAAACTGCAAGGGCCGGCGCGCGGCGCGGTGATCGTCGGCATGAACGAGCAGGGTGTTTCGCTGGCCAGGCACATCGCCGGCTCGGCCTACTCGGGCATTGAACTGAAGGGCTTTTTCGACGACCGCGGCGAGGAGCGCCGGGAAGCGCAAGACGAGCACCGGCTGGTCGGAAAGATCGACGACCTGCCGGCCTACGTCAAGCAGCACCGCATCCAGTTCATCTACCTGTCGCTGCCCATGGCCTCGCGGCCGCGCATCCTGCAGGTGCTCGACGGCCTCAAGGACACCACCGCCTCGATCTACTTCGTGCCGGACATGTTCATTACCGACCTGATCCAGGGCCGCAGCGACACGGTGTGCGGCGTCACGGTGATCTCGGTCTGCGACACGCCGTTCCGCGGTGTCAACGGCTTCCTCAAGCGGGCCAGCGACATCGTGCTGTCGCTGCTGATCCTGCTGCTGATCTTTCCCGTCATGGGGGTCATCGCCCTGCTGGTGAAGCTGGACTCGCCGGGCCCGGTTATCTTCAAGCAGCGCCGCTACGGCCTGGACGGCGAGCAGATCCTGGTCTACAAATTCCGCTCCATGGCCGTCACCGAAGACGGCGCCGCGATACGCCAGGCCAGCAAGAACGACATGCGCGTCACCCGCCTGGGCGCCATCCTGCGCAAGACCTCGCTCGACGAACTGCCGCAGTTCATCAATGTGCTGCAGGGCCGCATGAGCATCGTCGGCCCGCGCCCGCACGCCGTGGCGCACAACGAGATGTACCGCTCGCTCATCAAGGGCTACATGGTGCGCCACAAGGTCAGGCCCGGCATCACGGGCTGGGCCCAGGTCAACGGCCAGCGCGGCGAGACCGACACGCTGGACAAGATGCAGTCGCGCATCGACTGCGACCTGGACTACCTGCGCAACTGGTCGCTGCAGCTGGACTTTTTCATCATCCTGAAAACCATTCGCCTGGTCTTCAAGGATGGCGCGGCGTATTGATATTCAGAGTTGAGAGATTCGGGATTCGCCGAAGTTTGTTGAGTTTTTTGAGTTTGTTGAAGTGTTGAGTTTTTTTGAAGTTTGTTGAAACCGGAATAACCAAAAAAAAGAAAGGAAAAAAGGCGTGGCCTTGCCAACCCATTAGGACAAAAGGACTATCGCCTCCCCATCATGAATCCGCTATCTTCATCTCATCCCCCCGCGGCTCCCACTCCATGCGGCGACTGCGGGCTGCCCACGACTCCCAGTCTTGCCGTTTCCGGCGCGGAGGGCCCCCTTTCCTTGAGTCCCCATCGCAAACTCCTCCCGATTCCTTTACTGCTGCTGAGCCTGTTCCCGCTCGCCACGTACGCCGACGACCTGGACACGCTGCAGTTCCGGCTGGGACAAAGCATCACCCACGACAGCAATGTCTTTCGGCTGTCCGACTCCGCCAACACGCAGGCGCTGCTGGGAAGGCCGGAGCGCGACGACAACGTGTCGGTGACGACGGCGGGCTTCAAGATCAACAAGCCCTTCGGGTTGCAGCGTTTCGAGTTCGACGCCAATATCGAAGACCATCACTACAGCCGCTTTTCCTACCTGGATTTCACGGCGGTGAACTACGCGGCCGCCTGGCGCTGGAGCTTCACGCCGGCCCTGCATGGCAACCTGACGAGCGACAGCCGCGAGTACGTCGACACCTACGCCGACGTGCAGGGCGCCGGGCAGATCAACCGCCGGACCAACCGCTCGACTATTTTTGACGCGGAATATGAGCTCGACGGCGCATGGCGCGTGGTGGGCGGATTGTTCGAGCGCACCAGTACCAACAGCCAGCCCAACACTTTCGAAGGCGACACCAGGATCCACGGCGCCGAGGCCGGCGTGCGTTATGTTTATCCCTCCGGTACTTCCATGGCCTACCGCTTCAGGGAGGGCAAGGGCGAATACCCGGGCCGCTTCCTGGCRCCGGGGGTTGGCGGCGATTTCACCGACCGTGAGCATGAGTTCCGTGTTGACTGGGCGCCCAGCGCCAAGACCATGCTGCGGGCCAAGGTCGCGCACCTGGACCGTAACCACGACGGCCTGGGCGCGCGCGACTTTTCCGGTGTGACCGGCCAGCTCGACGCGGCCTGGTTCATCACGCCGAAAACCACCCTGGCCGGCGGCCTGGTGCGCGAGCTGGCCAGCTACCAGACCACCACCGCCAGCTATTACGAGGGCTACCGCTTCTTCATTGCCCCGACCTGGAAGCCCACCGAAAAAACCGCCGTGCGCCTGCGCTACGACCACGGCGCGCGCGACTTCAAGGGCCCGCTGCCGGGCTTCGCGGCGACCAACCGCCGCGATACCACCAACCTGCTGTCGCTGGCGCTGGAATGGCAGGCGATGCGCGCGCTCAAGTTGACCGCATCGATGCAGAGTGACAGGCGCAAATCGAATGAGCCGGGTTTTGACTACAAGAGCAATTCCTTCGGTCTGTCAGCCGACGCAAGTTTTTGATGAGAGCTTCCCATGGCCGGCCCTTCCTGCTTTTGAATTTTCCTGAATCCACGCTTTCCCGAGAGGCCACAAGATGAACCCGCTGATGCTGAAATCCATGACCCGATACCTTCTGGCTCCGCTGCTGTGCGCGCTTGCCGCGCCGCTGTGGGCTCAAACCGCCCCGACGGCCCCGCCGCCGCCCGCGGCGCCTCCTGCCGTGCAGGCCGCGGCGACAACGACGCCGGTGGCGCCGGCTTCGGTGGCGGCCACGCCCAGCCTGCCCAACAGCCAGGACTACCGGCTGGGCGCCGGCGACGCCATCGGCGTGCAGGTCTACCAGAGCCCGGATCTTTCCATCGATGCGCGTGTATCCGAAAGCGGTGTGATCAGCTATCCGCTGGTGGGCAGCGTGCAGCTCGGCGGGCTGACGATCGCCGAGGCCGAGAAGAAGATCGGCGACGCGCTGCGCAGCGGCGGCTTCGTCAAGGTGCCGCAGGTCAACATCGTGCTGCGCCAGGTGCGCGGCAACCAGGTGGCGGTGCTGGGGCAGGTGAGCCGGCCCGGCCGCTTCCCGCTGGAGACCTTCAACACCCGTGTCAGCGACATGCTGGCCGCAGCCGGCGGCACCACCCCGACCGGTGACGACGTGCTGATCGTCACCGGCCAGCGCGACGGCAAGCCGTTTCGCAAGGTCATCGACATCCCGGGGCTGTTCCTCAACGCCAAGTCGGACGAGGACATTGTGGTGACCGGCGGGGACACCCTGTACGTCAACAAGGCCCCCATGTTCTACATCTACGGCGAGGCGCAGCGCCCCGGCCCCTACCGCATCGAGCGCGGCATGACGGTGATGCAGGCGCTGGCCCAGGGCGGCGGCCCCACGGTGCGCGGCAGCCAGAATCGCCTGAAGCTGCATCGCCGCGACGCCTCGGGCAAGGTGGTGGAGACCACGCCGAACCTGAACGACCCGGTACGTCCCGAGGACGTGCTGTACGTCCGTGAAAGCCTTTTCTAAACAGCCATGACTGGAAAGCCATGACACTCCATCAATTTTTACTGATCCTGCGGGCCCGCTACGGCGTGGCCCTGCTGGTGATTCTGCTGGCCATCTCGGCGGCTTTGGCGGTCAGCCTCGTGCTGCCGAAAAAATACACGGCGCAGACCGCCGTGCTCGTCGACGTGCGCTCTCCCGACCCGGTGGCCGGGGCCGGTAGCGCGCCCATACAGGGCCTGGTGGCGCCCAGCTACATGGCCACGCAGGTCGACATCATCGGCGGTGACCGCGTCGCCCAGCGCGTGGTGAAGACGCTCAAGCTCGACGAGAACCCGCGCACCAAAGAGCGCTGGCTGGAAGCAACGGAAGGCCGCGGCACGCTCGAAGGCTGGATCGCGGATTCGCTGCAGAAGCGCCTGGACGTGCGGCCCGCGCGCGAAAGCAATGTGATCAACATCACCTACAAGGGCAGCGAGCCCGAAGAGGCCGCCAACGTCGCCAACGCCTTTGCCCAGGCTTACCTCGACATCAACCTGGCGCTGAAGACCGAACCCGCCCGCATCTATGCGGAATGGTTTGACGAGCAGACCAAGGCCTCGCGCGCCAAGCTCGAAGAAGCCCAGGCCCGCCTGTCCGAATATCAGCAAAAGGCCGGCATCGTCAGCAGCGACGAGCGCGTGGATTACGAAACCACCAAGCTGGCGGAGCTGTCCTCGCAGCTCACGACGGTGCAGGGCGACACCACCGACAGCCAGAGCAAACGCGGCTCGCGCGGCGACACCATCGCCGAGGTGATGCAAAGCCCGCTGATCAACGGCCTGAAAGCCGACGTGGCGCGGCAAGAGGCCAAGGTGCAGGAGATCGGCGTGCGCCTCGGGGAGAACCATCCCGAGCGCCAGCGCGCCGAATCCGAACTGGCCGCCCTCAAGAGCCGGCTGGCCAGCGAAACCGGGCGCATCAATGCCTCCATCGAAACCACCTACCGCGTCGGCAAGGACCGCGAACGCGAACTGCAGGGTGCCGTCGGCGCGCAAAAAGCCCGCGTGCTGGCCATCAACAAGCAGCGCGACGAACTCAACGTCTACCGCCGCGACGTCGAGTCGGCCCAGCGCGCCTACGAAACCGTGAGCCAGAGCGCCTCGCAGACGCGCCTGCAAAGCCTGACCAACCAGACCAATGTGGTGCGCCTCAATGTGGCGACGCCGCCCGTGATGCCGTCCAGCCCGAGGTTGCTGGTCAACCTGCTGGTTGCCGCGTTCGGCGGGACGCTATTGGGCATCGCCTGCGCCTTGCTGCTGGAGCTCGCCAACCGCCGCGTGCGCTCCGCCGAGGACCTGGTGCAGATGCTGGACCTGCCGGTGCTGGCCAGCATTTCTTCGAGCACGGGCAACACCCGGCTCAGCGGTCCGCGCCGGCTGGCGCTCGGTATGGGAGGATAGACATGAACCGAAACAACAACGCAACGGTGGCGCGCCCCGTTCCCCTGACGGTGCCCAGCAAGCCGGCCACCGGTTCGGCTCGCTCGATAGGCGCCATCCTGGTCGATGCCGGGCGGCTCTCGCCGCTCGATGCCGAGCGCATCGTGCATTTCCAGAAGGACCGCGGCGCCCGCTTCGGTGACTCCGGCAAAGCGCTGGGGCTGCTCACCGACGACGACGTGCGTTATGCGCTGTCGGTGCAGTTCGACTATCCCTACCTGGCCCGCGAAAGCAATTTGAGCCGCGAACTGGTGGCGGCCCACCACCCGAACAGCCAGCCTGTTGAGCAACTGCGCGCGCTGCGCAGCCAGCTGATGCTGCGCTGGTTCGACACCGGCCCGGACCGCCGCGGCCTGGCCATCGTCAGCGCCGGCTCACGGGAGGGGCGCAGCTATATCTCGGCCAACCTGGCCATCGTGTTTTCGCAGCTGGGCCTGCGCACCCTGCTGATCGACGCCGACATGCGGGCACCGCGCCAGCACCTGCTGTTCAACCTCGGCAAGGGCGCCGGCCTGTCGGACATGCTGGCCGGCCGCGCCGGGCTGGAGGCCGTGGTCAGTGTCGCGGCGCTGCAGGACCTGTCGGTGCTGCCGGCCGGTGTCATTCCGCCGAATCCGCAGGAGTTGCTGGGCCGGCAGGAGTTTTCGCGGCTGCTGCAATCGCTGGGCCAGGACTTCGACATCATCATCATCGACACGCCGCCCGCCAGCGAGTGCGCCGACGCCCACACGGTGGCGGTGCGCGCGGGCGCGGCGCTGGTGGTGGCGCGTCAGAACACCAGTTCGGTGCCGCAGATGACGCGCTTCACGCACAGCCTGCGTGAGTTCGGCGTGGCGATGGTGGGCTCGGTGCTTAACGATGCTTGAGGCGATGCAGGAGGCGTCCGCCCGAGAGGCGGTCCGCCGCAGCCAGCAGCGCCGCGCCCAGCAGGCCGCCGGCCGCGTCGGCGGCCAGGTCGGCCCAGCTCGCACTGCGGCCCGGCAGGAACACCTGGTGCAGCTCGTCCATGCCACCGACAAGGAGGGCACCCGCGAGGCAGCACAGGACCATGCGCCAGCCGCGCATGCCGCCAGCCAGGCCGGCGGCCATGCCGACCACGGCAAAGGTCAGCAGATGGGCCAGCTTGTCCCAGGGCGCGGGAAACAATCCCACGGCCACCGGCTGGGCGCCGCCCACGTACAGCACCGCGGCGCTCATGACGACCGTCAGCGCCGCGAGGACGCGCACGGTGCGCTGGAAATTTTCAAGGGAAAGTGCTTTGGCCATGAGCCCGATTTTCTCATGGCGCAGTCCCGCGAGCGGAGAGTTTCATGCTGAATCCCGCTGTCGACAGCCCGACCGACTGGCGTGGGCGCTGGTCGCTGCTGCTGGAGAAGATCGAGCGTGTGCAAAGCCCCGCCCAGGGACAGGCCTTGCTGGCTGAATTGAGCCAGCCCCGCGCGCCGACGGTGCTGGCCTTCGCGAACGCGCACGCGATGAATTCCATGGCGGTGTCGGCGCCTTTTTTTGACGCGATGCAGTCGGCCGACAGGGTGCTCAGGGACGGCTCGGGCATGGCCACGCTTTTCAAGCTGCTGCGCATGGAGCCCGGCCTCAACCTCAATGGCACCGACCTGATTCCGCAATTGATACGCGCATTCGACGGCCSCGGCATCGCGCTGTTCGGCACGCGCGAGCCTTACCTCGACAAAGCCCGGCAGCGCGTGCGTGAGGAGCTTGCCCCGCACAGCGAGGTCATACACGCCCACGGTTTTCTCGACGTGCATGCCTACGCCCTGCTGGCGGCGGAGCACCGGCCGGCGCTGATCGTGCTCGGCATGGGCATGCCGCGGCAGGAAGAAGTCGCGGCCCAGCTGCGCAGCGTACTGGGCTTTCCCTGCCTGATCGTCTGCGGCGGCGCCATCATCGATTTCCTGGGCGGCAAGACACCGCGCGCGCCGATGTGGATGCGCCGGGCCGGGCTGGAGTGGGTGTTCCGCCTTGCGCTTGAGCCGCGCCGGCTGTTCCAGCGTTATGTGGTCGGCAATCCGCTGTTCCTCACGCGGGCACTGCGGCTGGCGTCACTTAGCCGGCGCTGATCCGGAGCCGCTCAAAAACCCTCCTGGCGCCACTGAATAGGGCGGAACATCCTCGAACACATAGGCGCCGCCGGCAACACGGCTGCCTTTGCCCACGGTGACGCCGCCCACGATGATGGCGTGCGGGCCTATCCAGACCTCGTCTTCGATCACCGGGTACAGGGTGTGCCTGCGGCCCTGCGCATCGATATGGTCGCGCTGGCCCAGCGTGACGCCATGGAACAGCGTGACGTTGCGGCCTATGCGCGCGCCTGCGTTGACGACGATGCCGCGCCCATGGGTGAGCGCCAGCCCAGGGGCGATCTCGGTGCGCCAGGGAATCTCGATGCCGGCCAGCTGGCTCGCCAGGCGGTAGAGCAGCCGCGCGGGCAGCACGGCCAGCAGGCGCCAGCTGGGCGGCAGTTGCTGCGCGGCCTGGCACAAGCGCAGGCAGGCGAGCACACGAAACGCCGGGTCCAGCAGCGCGGCCTTGAGGGTGGACTGGGCGTCGGTTTGCCCGGACTTTCGGTAGGTGTCGRCTTTCAGGGCGTGCATATCATGTTGTCCAGGGTGGGCTGGCTGGCGGCGGGTGCGCAGAACCACAAGGCGGAGTCGCGCAGGCCGTCGGCATAGGGTGTCCATTGCACGCCCAGCTGCCGGGTGGCCGCCTGCGTGTCCAGGTGTATGTGCTGCGACCACAGGCCCAGCAGGCCCGGCGGCAGGGCGTCGGGCAGTTTCAGGCCGTGGCTGCCCAGCCGCCTCAGGGCCAGCTCGGCCGCCTTGAGCGGAGGGCCGCAGAGCCAGGCGTCAAGCTGGAGCCGGCGCCGGCCCAGGCGGCGCACGGGCGTAGCCTTGATCTCCAGGGCCAGGTCCACAAAATACTCGTTCCAGCGCGGGCTGTCGGGCGTGGCCAGATTGAACACCGGCATTTCGCCCGGCGCCACCGGCAGTTGCAGCGCCAGCAACAGCGCCTGGCAGACGTCGTCGACGTGGACCAGGTTGGCCCAGCCGTCGCCCGCGATGCCCAGGTCGCCCAGGCGGCCGGCCTGCAGCCAGCGGCCTATGCGTCCCACCCACAGCTGGCTGCCAGGGCCGAAGACGCAGCCGGGCCGCAGCAGGACCGCCTCGCCGCCGTGCTGCACGAAGTCGCGCATGGCGGCCTCGGCCTCGCATTTGGCCTTGCCGTACCAGCCCAAGCCCGGATCCAGCGGCGCGTCCTCACGCACATTGCCTTCGGCGGGGCCGTAGACGGACATGGTGCTCAGGTGAACAATGCGCCGGCAGTCGGCCTGCAGCGCGGCCTGCGCCAGCGCGCGCGCGCCGCCGGCGATCGAGGCCGCATCGCCCGCCACGCAGTTGACGACGGCATCAAAACCTTTCAGCGCCGATGCCAGTTCGCGCGGGTCGCGGCTGTCGAGTTCCAGCCAGCTCGCGGTGTTTTTCATGTGCCGGGACGCGCCCGTGGCCACGGCCCAGGGCGTGGCGTGCAGCATCTCTAGCAGGCGCGTGCCTATGTGGCCGGAGGCGCCCAGTACCAGGACTTTCATGCGGCCTCCTTCATCTGCAGCGGCGAGCGCTCGGCGCGCAGCTGCCGCGACAGGAAGTCGCCCAGCCGCAGCGACAGCGCGATCAGTGTCAAGGTCGGGTTGGCCTGGCTGGAGGTCGGGAAGACCGCGCTGCCGGCGACAAACAGGTTGCGCACCGAATGCACGCGGCAATCCGCGTCGACCACGCTGCTGCGCGGGTCAGTGCCCATGCGCGCCGTGCCGATGTGGTGGCCGCCGTAGGCGCCGAAGCGCATCAGGTCTTCTTCCAGCGTGTGGCGGTTGTAGTCGAAGCGGGCCTTGCCGCTGCGCTCGAATTCCTGGGCCATCACGTCCAGGGTCGCGCCCACGGAGTCGATGTCGGCGCGGCTGTAGCGCCAGTCGACCTTGAGGCGCGGCATGCCCAGCGCATCGACGCCGCCGGCCAGCGTGACCCGGCTGTGGGCCTGGGGGATCTGTTCGCCGTGCACTTCCAGGCTGAAACGGTTGCTGCGGTTGCGCAGGATCACCGAGGGAAATTTTCGCTCCGCCAGGGTGCGCTTTGCCAGCCAGTGCGCCAGGAAGGCCGTGGTGTCCAGCGGGTCGGCGACGACGTTGAGCAGGTGGCGCGCATAGACGCCGGCCGTCGGCGGCGCGCCGTCCTTCAGGCGCTTGCTGTATTCGTAGCTGATCATCTTGCGCGCCAGGAACAGGCCCGACAGCACGCCGCTGCGGTGGGCAGGGTCGGTGATGCGCGGGAAGTGCAGGCGCGCCACCGCGTTGGCCAGGCCCAGGCGCTGCTGCTCGCTGGCCGCGACCGAGAGGCGGCGCCGGCAATAAATGCCTTCAGGCGAGATCTCATAGCCGTGCCGCACGTCGCGCGTCGGCCCGTGCACCGTCAGCATGCCGACGTTGCCGGCGATGTGGCACATGTAATAACGGCCGACCACGTCGTGCGTGTTGCCCACACCCTGCGGCGCTACGTCGCGCGAGGCCAGCAGCAGCCGCGCGGTCTCAAGCCCGCCCGCGGCCAGCACCGTGCTGCGCGCGGCGACGGTAAATTGCGTGCCGGCCAGCGTGCGCACTTCGAGTTCACGCAGCGCCTGGCCGTCGGTCTGCAGCCCCAGCGCGGTGCAGTTGGCGCCCGTCAGGACCTCGAGCGTGGGCGCCAGCGCCAGCCGCTTGGCATAGCGGCTGCCGAAATGCGTGGGGCAGGAAAAGCGCTCCAGCCCGTTGCTGAGCACGCGCGGGCTGTCGAAGCCGGCGATCAGGGGACCTGTCCCCGGCTCCAGGGCCTCATTCGCGTCATACAGAAAACGCCCGGCCTCGGCCAGGGCGTTGGCGCGCGGGTACCAGGGCAGCAGGTCGCCGTAGGACAGCGGCCAGCCGCTGTGCGGAATATGGGCGCGGGTTTCAAAGTCGATGGGATCGAAAGGCATGCAGCGCCCGCCCCAGATCGCCGAGGAGCCGCCCAGCCGCCGCTGCCGGTATTTGCCGGGCGGGCTGTGCAGCTGTTCGTCGGCGACCTCGCCTTCGTACAGGTCTTGCGTGGGCGCATGCGCCTGCAGCTGGCCCGACTCGAGCAGCAGCACGGCGTGCCCCTGGTCGCTGAGCGACAGTGCCAGCGCGATGCCGGCCGGGCCGCTGCCGACCACGCAGACGTCCGCCTCCAGGCGGCTGCCGTTGGGGATGGCGCCGGCGTCGCGGATCATGCCGCGCCTTCCTGTGAAGCCGCGGCAGGGCGCAGCAGCCGTCCGGCCACGCCGAAATCGCGCTGGTGGATATGGGCCACGCTGGAGAAAAAATGGGCGATGGAAAAGGTCTGCTCGTACAGCGCCCTGCCGTTGCGTTCCAGCGCAGCGCGCAGTTCCGCATCCTGCAGCACGCGGCGCAGGCAGGCCGCGATGCCGGCCACGTCGCCGGGCTGCACAAAGCAGGCATTGACGCCGTCGCTGAGCACCGTCGGTATCTCCCCGACGGGGCTGCACACTACCGCAACACCGTTGGCCAGTGCCTCCAGGATCACCAGCGGCAGGCCTTCATCGTAAGAGGGCAGGACCAGCACGTCGGCGCGCGCCATCAGCCGGGCCACCTGCTGCTGGTCCGACCATCCGGCAAAACGCACGAAGCTGTCTATGCGCAACTGCCGGGCTTTGGCCTCATAAGCTTCGACGTCACCGCCGCYGGCCAGGGTCACTTCCAGGCGGGCCGTGTCGAGGCCGGGCAGGGCCAGCGCCTGCAGCAGGTCGGTCACGCCCTTGCGCTCCGACAGGTTGCCCACGAACAGCACGCGCTGCATGGCGGAATCGCCGGCGACGCGGCGCGCATGGGTGGGCTCGGGCACGCCGTTGATGACGATGTCGACGCGCTCGGGCGCCACGCCCAGCTCCTCGATGACAAAGCGCCGCGCGGCCGAGCCCAGCACCACGACACTGGCCGGCAGCGAGAACACCCAGCGCGTCAGCGCCCGCAGCGGGCGTGGCAGCGACTGGTAAAAATGGTGCAGCTGCGCGGCATGCAGGTGTAGCACCACCGGAACGCCCAGGGCGCGGCAGGCGGCGATGACGGCGCCCTTGCGGAACAGGCTCAGCCGCTCCGCCATGTTGACGTGCACACCGGCCAGCCGGCCACTGAGCCTGCCGCGCGCTATGCGGGCCAGCGCGGTGGCGAGCACCCAGAAGGAATACAGGGCGTTGGCGCCGCCGCGCGTGTCGAGCGGCCTGAGCTCGGCGGCTTCCGCCGAGGCAAGGCTGGCCGAAGAGGCCTGGGCCTGGATCAGGTAATCCGCCACCTTGAACATGCCGCCGCCCAGCGGCGTCCAGGGGCAGGCGATGTAGATGTAGCGGCCTTCGCGTTCGCGGATGGCGGTGCGTGGCAGCGATTCGGTTCGCATCGGGTGATTACTTTCCGGGATGTTGGTAAGAGAGCTTGGGCGCGCCGAACAGGGCGCGCTTGAAGAAGGCGGTCATGGGCCGCTCCAGCCACACATAGGAGAGGCAGCCCGCCACAGCCACGGCCAGGCCGACGGCCAGCATGATGGCCAGGCTGTCCTGCACGCCCAGGCGCTTGAGCGCCTGCACGCCGGCCGGCACCACAAAGGTGTGCGACAGGTAGATCGAATACGAGGCGTCGCCCAGGAAGGACAGGCGCGAAGCCAGCGGCGCGCGCACGGTCCAGGGTTCCATCCAGACGGCGCCCAGCACGATGAGCGCGGCGCCGCAGCCCCAGGTGGCGAAGCGGTCGGCCGAGTGCCCCCAGTCGGGCGCGAACATGTACAGCGCGCCGGCCGCCATCGCCACCAGGCCCGCCAGCGGCCCGGGGCGGCGGAAGTGCAAAAAGGCATGGGCGATGCAGACGCCGAGGATGAACTCGAACACGATGGTCTGGGCGTAGAAGTTCAGCGCGACCGATTCCGGCAGCAACCGCCCCGCCGCGAAGATCAGCACAAAGGCCGCCAGGCAAAACCGGATGCGCGGTGCGCCCAGGGCGATGGCCACGGCGAACACCGCATAAAACAGCATTTCAAAATTCAGGGTCCAGCCGACAGGCAGCGTGGGCTGCACCAGGCCCCAGGGGCTCATGCTGGGGATGAAGAGCAGCGAGGCCGCAAGGTGGCCGGGCTCCACCGAGGAGCGCGCGGCCAGCGCCGGCATGGCCAGCAGCAGGGCCACCTTGAGCAGGGTGTAGAACCAGTAGAGCGGCGCGATCCTGACCAGGCGGCGGCGCATGAAGACCCAGGCCGCGTCCATGCGCGCCGGCCCGTCCGCCGGCAGCGAGGCGGTCGACATGGCCATGACAAAACCGCTGATCACAAAAAAGATGTCCACCCCCGCCGAGCCCGCCCCCCAGTAATGGCTGGGCCCGGTTCCGCTGATGTGCATGGAGATGGCCTGGGTGATGTGCATCACCACGACCAGCATGGCCGCGGCGAAGCGCAGCACCTGCACGCCGGTAAATTGCTGCGTTTCGCCTTTCAATGGGCGGCCCCCTGGATTGCAGGGTGATGCGTCATTGCCGAGTCCTTGACAATCCGGCTTGCGATGGCCTCGCGGGCCGGCCGCTGCCGGCGAAGCAGGCCGCGTATGAGGCCTGCGGCATTGAAACACCAGGAAACCACTGAATAAAGTGCCTTGGTTGCGGACCGTTTTCGCCAGGTCATCAACAGCACCGGCGCCGTGGCGATGGCGCAGAAAAACGCCAGGCGCAGGGATGCGGAAACCGGCCAGAACACCAGGCTCGCCATGACCGCCCACCAGCCGAGCACTGCCAGGTACAGGCGCAATTCCCGCAATCCCTCCAAAGCCAGATGCAGGCGCGGCTTGCCCGCCGCCGCGCGGACAAGTTCACCCAGTCCGCAGATATACCGGGTGCGCCAGCGCCGCATCAAAAGGCGATAGGGTGGTGCGTCGTGCCCGAAGTGATTGACGGCATCCACCGGCAAGCGCCAGAGGCGCCAGCCGAGGGCGCGTAGCCTGATGGCCAGGTCAAATTCTTCGTAGCTGTGAAGGTTTCGGTCGGAAAGATAGCCTGCGGCCTCGATGGCGCTGCGGCGGTAAAGCCCGCCGCCGTCGAGCCTGTCCACTTTGCCCGGCCGCAGGTGCGGGGAGTCCCGTTCACCACGCGCCATGTACTCGAGGCTCTCGGTGTTTTGCTCCACCACGCGTCCGCCCACGCCTGCAACATCCTCATGGGCCTCCAGGAAGGCGAGGGCTTTCTCAAGAAAGCCCTCCTGCATCTGCATGTCGCCATCGAGGATATAAATGAAGTCGCCATGCGAATGCTGGTAGCCGAGCTGCGGACCGACGCCGCAGCAGCGCTCATTGGGATTGGCCAGCTGGACGATGCGTATGGGATAGAGTCGGCCAGGATGACTTCTCCGCCAACGGCGGAGACGGCGCGCAGCGCACTTTCAATGGTCGCCCGAATGCGTTGTTCTTCGTTCAGGGCCTTGATGACCACGGAGACCCGGCACGAGTGCCAGAGGGGTGTCATTTTTCGGGGCAATTTCTGGTTCATTTTTTATCCTGCTTCGGCGGGGCTGGCCGCCGGTACGGTGCGGCGCACACGCCAGCGCTGCCAGTTCCTGACCAGCGGGCCCGGCATGAAGAGGGCCATGGCAGCSGTCAGCCACCAGCGCTTTCCGCCGGCCGCGCGGCGCGCCTTGATCAGCCAGGCCCAGCCTTCGCGACGATTGCCGACGGCCAGCGCCTGCCGCGCCAGCGTGAGCTGGTACTGGGCCACCAGCCACAGTGCTGAACCGCGCCGCGCGGGTGGCATGGCGCCGGAAAGCGCGCGCTGCTCCATGCGCTCGAGAAAAGGCGGCATGGCCAGCGGCGCATGTCCGCTGCTGAGGCCGCCCTCCACGGCGAGCCGGTAGGCCATCAGCGGCGTGTGGACCAGCGCCACCGGCGCCTGCTCCGCCAGGCGGAACCACAGGTCCACGTCTTCGCCATGCGATTCACCGGGGGGAAAGCAGGGCTGCATCGCCAGCAGCCGCGTGCGCCGTACCGAAACGGCGCTGGTGCACAGCGTGGGCGAGGCCATCCAGCGCCGCGGCAGGTCGGTGACGACTTCGATGTCCGGGTTGCTGTCCATCGCGGGCCAGCGCGGCGGCCACATGTCCAGGGTGTCGGGCACCGGCAGGTAGTCGGTGGCCACGGTGTCGGCCTGGGGGCAGCGCGCCTGTGTCCACACCAGCGTAGCGAGGTAGTCGGGGTGGTGCCAGTCGTCGGCGTCGAGAAAGGCTACCCACTCGCCGCGCGCCAGCGCGATGCCGTGGTTGCGCGCCGCCGAAACGCCGGCGTTGGCCTGGCGCACCAGGCGCACGCGCGGGTCGGTGATGAAGCTCACGAGCTCGGCGCCGCCGTCGGTGGAGCCGTCGTCCACCACGATCACCTCGAAGTCGGTGAAGGTCTGCGCGAGCACCGACGCGAGCGTGCCGCTGATGTAAGGCGCCTTGTTGTAAAGGGGAATGACGATGGAAAATTTCATGGCTTCATCGGTGCAGCCGCGCGGCGGCCAGCGGAGCTTGGGGGGCTCTGGGGTCTCGGGAAAAAGCCGATGCGGCGCGCGGCGCCGGCTGGCGTTTGCGCTCGCGGGCTTCGCGCACGGCGGCGGCCAGCGTCATCAGCAGCAGCACGTGGGCGATCAGTTCAGGGCCGTAGCCGAAGAGCAGCAGCGGCACCTCGCTGATGGCGCGCAGCACCAGCGCCACGAACAGCGCCAGCGTGAGGCCGCCGCTGGCGCGGGCGTAGCGGATGGACAGCACCAGCAGCACCAGCGCATACAGCACCAGCGCCACCGCGCCCACCGTGCCCGAGCGCGACAGCGTGTCCATGAACTGGTTGTGCGCATGGGTCGCATTGGGCATACCTATGGCTTCGCGAAAGGTCGCGTCCCACAAGGTCGGCCCGTAACCGAACACCGGGTTGCGCTGCCATTCGTCATAGGCGATGGCCCAGATCTGGTCGCGCCCCGTCATGGACGCCAGCTGCGCGCCCTGGGCGCTGTCGAAAAAGCTGCTCAGGCGCGCAT
The DNA here is from genome assembly GCF_056405515.1 of Polaromonas sp. P1_G2. Taxonomy (NCBI): domain Bacteria; kingdom Pseudomonadati; phylum Pseudomonadota; class Betaproteobacteria; order Burkholderiales; family Comamonadaceae; genus Polaromonas; species Polaromonas sp. P1_G2. The sequence continues at coordinate 15,316 of NZ_JBFUBY010000052.1, read as the reverse complement.
CGATGTCGCCGAACATCAGCAGGGCGGCAAGGCCGACGACGGCGGCCATGAAAGCCAGCAGCGAGACGATGCCGAACTCCGGCCTCACCGGGTCGCCCACACGGCGCATGAAGCTGGGGCCCTGGCGAACGATGAGGATACAGGCGGAGCATAGCGTGAAGGAAATCCACGCGGTCTTGGATTGCGCGAGGAACAGCACGAACAGGCCCATGGCCCAGGCCAGGCGGTTGAGCCACACACGCTGCAAGGGGCGCGCAAGCAGGCACAGCAGGCCGAGTTGCGCCAGCATGCCCAAGGACACGGCATGGGGCGCCAGGCCCGCCAGGCGCGGCACACCCGGCAGCAGGCCCTGGGTGTAAGAGGCGTCCAGCACCAGGCTGGGCTTGAAAGGAACCAGCAGCAGCCCGGCGGCGATGAAGAGCAGCAGGGCGTTGCGTGCCGCGCTAAAGGCCAGGTCGCGTTCGGTGGCCGTTGCCAGCACGGCCGCGAAGCCTATCACCAGCGGGTACACATAGTCGTGCGACAGATGCGGGTGCGCCCCCAGCAGTGCCGGCGCGGCCACGGTGCCCAGCCAGAAAAGGAGAAAGGCCACCGGTAAAGCGGAGGGCGCCTGAGCGGCCTTGCCACGGCGTATCCAGTGCGTGATCACGCGTTCGCCGGCGAGTGTGAGCAGCAGCAGCGAGGCCATTGGTTGCATCAGCGACACCAGCGGGTGGCGCACCACCACCGCCACTTCGTCGAACTTCATGTTGCTGCTGGACAGGTCGCGGCCCGAAAGAAAGTTGGCCATGGCCACCATCAGCAGGATGGCGTAGAAGATGAAGTGCATATAACCTTGCGCCCGGCGCGAGGTCACATGGACCGCGCCCGCCATGCCCAGCGCCGCGGTGAGCGCCGCCAGGATGGCGCCGGCGACGAGGACTGTAATGACGATGGGCTGGTCCATGTGAGCCGCCTTAAGGATGCTGTTCGCCCAGGGACGCGGGCAGGGCGGAAGCGGCCGTGGGTCGGCGCAGGAACTTCGCCGCGCCGGGCAGGAAACGGATGACCATGTCGGAGGCGTCCGGGCCCAGCACTTGCGGCCGCAGCAGCAGCAACAGCGCCGGCAGTACACCGGCCGCGAGCGCGCCGGCGGCCAGCGAAATCAGCGGCATGTTGAATGTCGCCACGGCGTGCTGCCCAGCCAGCGCGCCGCCGGCACAGAGCGCGCTCAGCAGCAGGCCGCGCCAGGCGTGCGGCAGCAAGGCGCTTGCGCGCAGGTCCAGCGCGCGGAAGGCCGCAGTGGTGATGACGGCCGCGCGCAGCACCAGCAGCCCGCCCGCCACGGCCGCGGCGACATGGATGCCCTGGCCGGCCAGCAGGTAAAAGCCCAGCGCGCCGGTGACGACCAGCGGCAGCTGCAGGATGAACTCATAACGTTTGCGGCCGGTGTTCCACAGCACCGGCGTCGACAGGCCCCAGATGACATAGGCCGGCATGCACAGGAACAGCGCGCCCAGCACCCAGGCCGCGTCGCTCCAGGCCGGCCCGTAGAGCACACGCACGATGTCGCGCGAAATAAACGCCAGGGTCACAAAAGCCGGCAGGCCCAGCACCATGATGGTGGCCAGCATCTGCAGGTAGGCGCGGCCCAGCCGCGGCAAATCGTTTTGCAGGCGCGCGCCGGCCGCCAGGAAAGCCGGCTGCAGCGCGCCCAGCAGCAAGGTGTTGGGCATGGTCGCCAGGTTGTAGGCGACGTTGTAGAGGCCCAGCGCCTGCGCATTGAGCAGGCGCCCTATCAGCACGCGGTCCAGGTTGTTGAGCACCCAGTTGACGATGTTGGTGAAGAACACCGTGTGCCCGGTGCCCACGGCCGAGCGCGCATCGGCATACCAGAACAGCGGGCGTACCGCGTGCGGCTTGAGCGCATAGCTGGCCGCCAGCTGCACCGCCACTTGGACCAGCCAGGCCGCCACCAGCGAGGCCTCGCCCTGGCCCGTCAGTGCCATCGGCAGGCCCACCGCGATATAACCCGCCGCGTAGCTGCCCACCTGTACCAGGCCTACGGCGCGGAAGTTGAGGTCGCGCTGCAGCAGGTAGGTGGCCGGCTGCGCGGCGGCGCCCAGCAGACAGGCCAGCGACAGCCATTCAATGACGGCCAGCGCGCGCGGCTCGCGGAAATAGGCGGCCAGCAAGGGCGCCAGGAGGTAAACGGCCAGCGTTGTCGCCAGGCCCACGATGAGCTGCCAGGTCCAGGCAAAGCGCACGTCCTCGTCGCTGAGTTTTTCGCGCTGCAGCAGGCTCCAGCTGAAACCGAAGCCGGACACAAAGGTGGCAAAGGTCAGCACCACCATACCGATGGCGAACACACCGAAGATGTCCGGGCCCAGCGTGCGGGCCAGGACGACCTGGGCCATCAGCTGAAGCGCGAAGCGGGCAACCGTGGACGCTGCGCTCCATTTGACCGCTGCGACGCCGGGCCGGCCGAGTCCGCTTACGCTCAATGCCTTCCCTCCTTGTAGCGCCGCACGGCGATCACGCCCATCAGCACCAGGGTGGCCAGCAGCATGCCGTAGGAGCGCCAGCCGGACTCGCCGGCCTCCGGTTCGTCATCGGCCGCGAAGGCCTGTGGCGGGTTGGGGCGTGGGCGTATGTCCGGGCTGTAGACGGCGCGGACCTTGACCGTATCGGCGTCGGCCTGCAACTTCATGGGCGTGTTTTTGGCGGCGCTTGCCTTGGCGGCGAGCGCCTGCGGTGGCGGCTGGTCGGAAGAATCGGAGTAGGCCGATGCTGACGCCATCCAGGTGGCCAGAATGGCGGAAATGAGGGCTTTAAGCATGAATTTCTCCTCGGTCAAAGCAGGAGATGAGTGTCTTGTGCAGTGCAGCAATCGGCAATAGTCCGAACGGCTCATGGCCTGTTTTGTGCTGGTGAAAGCAGATGTGTTTTGTGCGCATGGGGCACCTGTTTTGCGCCGTGGCGAATCACACGCTGACCGCTGGGCGGATGGGTCCGTTCGGGCTATTGCGCACGGGCGCCGGGGCGTGCGTGGCGGGGCTGCCGGAGGGCAAGGTCCGGTAGCCGTCGGGGTTGCGTTGCTGCCAGTGCCAGGAATCGCGGCACATGTCGTCGATGTTGCGCATGGCGCGCCAGCCCAGCAGGCTGCCGGCCAACGATACGTCGGCAAAATACTGCGCCACGTCGCCCGCGCGCCGCGGAGCGAATTCAAACGGGATGGGCTGGCCGCTGGCGCGCTCGAAGGCGCGCACCACGCCCAGCACGCTGGTGCCTTCACCGGTTCCCAGGTTCACTGTGAAGCTCTCGCCCTTGGCCAGCAGCGCCTGCACGGCGGCCACATGGCCGGCGGCCAGGTCGGACACGTGCAGGTAGTCGCGCACGCCGGTGCCGTCGGGCGTCGGGTAGTCGCTGCCGAAGACCTGCAGGCGAGCCCGCTTGCCCACGGCCACCTGAGTCACGAAAGGCATCAGGTTGTTGGGGATGCCGTTCGGAYCTTCGCCGATCAGGCCGCTGGGGTGTGCGCCCACCGGGTTGAAGTAGCGCAGCACGCCGGTGCGCCATGACGGATCCGACACGCGCAGCGAAGCCAGGATGTTTTCGCACATGAGCTTGCTCTCGGCATAGGGGCTCTCGGGCGCGCAGGGGAAACCTTCATCAATCGGCACGCTGGCCGGGTCTCCGTAGACGGTGGCGCTCGAGGAAAACACCACGGAGCGGCAAGCGGCGGTGGTGGCCATGGCCTCCAGCAGGCTGAGCAGGCCGCTCACGTTGTTGCGGTAGTACATCAGGGGCTGCTGCACGCTTTCGCCGACGGCCTTGAAGCCGGCGAAGTGCACGGCGGCGACACAGCGGTGGCGCCGCAGCACCTCGGCCACAAAGGCGGTGTCCAGCACGTTGCCTTGTTCGCAGGGAACGCTGCGGCCCGTCAATTGCGCCAGCCGCTCCAGCACGGCCGGGTGGCTGTTCGAAAAGTCGTCGAGGATGACCGGCTGCAAGCCGGCCTCCACCAGGGCCACAAAAGTATGGCTTCCGATATAACCTGCGCCGCCGGTCAGCAGCACGCTGGGAATGTTTTTTGTCATTGGATCAATAGATATGAAGCTGACGGGCAGCGGGTAGATGCGCCAAAAAACGCTGACACATACGGCCTGGCCGCCGGTGAATTGGCGCGGCCACATCCCGTACCTGGGATAGCTCCAGTGTCTTTGTGGCGATGAGGGAAGGCGTGTCAGCGTAAGCCGCAAGCCTGCGTCGGATGCCCGGACACAGGCCTTAAAGCGTGTCGAATCGTTCGGTAAGCACTTGTGAATGGCGCGCCGAAACCGCCTGCGGACGGGGGCGTTTGCCGTGCGCTCGCTGCAGGGCGCGTTTTGCCGCGCCGACAGAAAGTCACAAAGGTTTCCAGGCTTGTGCCGCGTATCTGTGGCGTGCACGCGACTGAAAGGCAAAGGCCGCATGCAGGATGCGGCCTTTGGAAAATCGCGCGGGTTCTTCCGGATACTTCCGGGTTCTCCTGCTTTGGCAGAGAGCCGGAAGAATGCCTGTCAGACCTATCGCTATCGCATCTCGAGAGAAAGATGCGTGGGGCTCAGCGATGCCAGGAAGTCCCCCGCATCGAATGCTTCACCCGCGGTCAGGACGCCGGTGGTTTTGACCTGGCCGCCGAGGACGCGTGCCATGGCCTCGACCACGAGGGGAGCGGTGAAGCCGTAGATGTCCCGCCCGCGGGCGGTGGCGCGGCGTTCCTCGCCGCCGCGGCGCGCGAGCACTTCCACCACAAAGGTTTGCGTCGACAGCCCGCTGTCGTCACCGGCCACGGGCGCCTGCGGGTTCGGGTCGGTCAGGTCCTTGACGGCCGTGGCCGTCATGTAGGAACGGATCTCGGGAACCTTGAGGTGGCGTGAGATCGTCACCGTGTCCGCCATGGTGAATTCCGCGATGACTGGTTGCTTTCCCAGCGGCGCGGCAAAGGTCCATTCAGCGGCCGGTGCTGCTTCCGTGGTGTAGCCGATTTTTCCGTCCGCGAAAACGACCCGGCGGCCGTCCCGGCGCTGCTTGGATACTTGGCCGGCGATCAGGGTCCCCGGCGTTGGCCGCCAGCTGTCAAGCCCGTAGGCGATGGAAATTTCGTCCGCCGAAGTCCAGTCGCCCATGGCCGCGGTTGCCAGCAAGTCGCCGAGTCCGCCGAAAAAGGCCATGGCGTGCACCACAACGATGCCGGCTTCACGTGCGCGATCCGCGAAGAGATTGAAGGTGTCGATGTTGGCTTCTATTTCGGCCGCGACATCCAGGTAGGGAATCCGCGCGCGCATGGCGGCTTCGATCAGCGGTGCGGAGGTGCTGGCAAACGGGCCGGCGCAGTTGATGACCGCCGCGGCGCCCGCCAGCGCACGGTCCAGCGAGATGGGGTCGTCGACCGATGCGGGCCGCAGTGCCAGACCGGGGTATTCCGTGCCGAACGCTTGCAGCTTGCCGGCATCGCGCCCCGAGAGGATGGGCGTCCAGCCTCTGCGGCGCAACTCCTTGACCACGAATTGCCCGGTATGCCCATAGGCGCCGTAGACGGTCACTGTCTTGTTGGATGTCATCACGAATTCCCCTTGTTGAAGTTATTTGTTGAGCTGTTTTTGTCAAAACGATACAGATCTGTAGCGTTTTGGATAATGTAAAGTACAGATCTGTAGCGTGTCAAGCGGAGCCGTCCAAAAATCCCTCCTGGCGTTGTTGCGTCGCCTTGCCGTGCTGGTGCACTGTCTGCGGCGACGCGCCTAGCCAGGACCGCTTCGCTGGGTTTTGTGAACGGCTCTTAAAGGAAATATCGTGAAAAAAAGTCTTTCGGTAGCCAATAGAGTGAGTGACGAACAGGGTGTTCTGAGCGTGCGCGACCGGGTGTTGGAGACGGCGGCGACGCTGTTCTACCGGGAGGGCGTCAGGGCGGTCGGCGTCGACCTGGTAGTGGAACGCTCAGGCGTCGCCAAGACCAGCTTGTACCGGCACTTCGCGACCAAGGATGATCTTGTGGTGGCATTCCTCGAGCGCGAGGACGCCGAATATTGGGAGGACTGGGAAAGCGTCGCGGCGCGGGAGCCGGACGATGCCGAGGCGGAACTGCAGGCGCACCTGCGCTGGATCGCCGAGCACATCGCCGCGCCCAGGTACCGCGGCTGCCCCTTCCTCAATGTAGCGACCGAGTTCCCGGAACCAAGCCATCCCGCCCGCGCGGTTTCCATGCGCAACAAGATGGAGTTGCTGCGCCGCCTGGCCGTGATGGCAAAGAGGATGGGGGTTCGCAAGCCCGACGATCTGGCCGGCCAGCTTGTGCTGCTGATCGACGGCGCATATATGAACGGCCCGCTGCTCGGCAAGAAGGGGCCTGCGAACTCACTCGTGACGGCGGGACAGGCCTTGATGGCTGCCGCGCCGCGCCGCTGATACCAGGACAAAAGAAAAAGCCCTTCTCAAGACGAGAAGGGCTTTTTTGATGGAGGCGCTTCGGTGTTTACATGCCGGCGTAATTCGGCCCGCCACCGCCTTCGGGCGTGACCCAGACGATGTTCTGTGTCGGGTCCTTAATGTCGCAGGTCTTGCAGTGCACGCAGTTCTGCGCGTTGATCTGCAGGCGGTCGGAGTTGTCGGGGTTCTTCACGAACTCGTAGACGCCGGCCGGGCAATAGCGGCTTTCAGGGCCGGCGTATTTGGCCAGGTTGATGCTGACAGGCACGCTCGCGTCCTTGAGCGTCAGGTGCGCGGGCTGGTGTTCTTCGTGGTTGGTGTTCGAGACAAAGACCGAGCTCAGGCGATCGAATGTGATCTTGTTGTCGGGCTTGGGGTACACGATGGGCGTGCACTCGGCGGCCGGCTTGAGTTTGGCGTAGTCGGGAATGCTGTTGTGGATGGTCCAGGGCGGGCTCTTGAAGCCCAGCTTGGGCAGCAGCCAATGCTCGATGCCGGTCATGAAGGCGCCGACGTAGAGGCCCTTCTTGAACCAGGACTTGAAATTGCGCGACTGGTTCAATTCCGCCGCGAGCCAGCTTTTGGCATAGGCCTCGGGGTACGCGGCCAGCTCGTCGTGCTGGCGGCCGGCGGTGACGGCGTCATAGGCGGCTTCGGCGGCCAGCATGCCGGACTTGATGGCCGCGTGGCTGCCCTTGATGCGCGCCGCGTTGAGGTAGCCGGCTTCGCAGCCGATCAGCGCGCCGCCCGGGAACACGGTTTTGGGCAGGCTCAGTGCGCCGCCCGCGGTGATGGCGCGCGCGCCGTAGCTGATGCGCTTGCCGCCTTCAAGATACTGCTTGATGCTGGGGTGGGTCTTCCAGCGCTGCATTTCTTCAAACGGGCTCGGGTAGGGGTTGCTGTAATCCAGGCCGGTGACCATGCCCAGCGTGACCTTGTTGTCCTCGAGGTGGTACATGAAGCCGCCGCCGTAGGTCTGGCTGTCCATGGGCCAGCCGGCGGTGTGGATGACCAGGCCCGGTTTGTGTTTGGCCGGGTCGATTTCCCAGAGCTCTTTGACGCCGAGCGCGTAGCCCTGCGGGTCGCGGCCTGCGTCGAGCTTGAAGCGGCTGATCAGCTGGCGGCCCAGGTGGCCGCGCGCGCCTTCGGCGAACACGGTGTATTTGCCGTGCAGTTCCATGCCGAGCTGGAAGTTGTCGGTGGGCTGGCCGTCCTTGCCGATGCCGAGGTTGCCGGTGGCCACGCCCTTGACGGAACCATCGTCGTTGTAGAGCACTTCGGCCGCCGCGAAGCCCGGGAAGATTTCAACGTCCAGCGCCTCGGCCTGCTGCGCCAGCCAGCGCACCACATTGCCGAGGCTGATGACGTAGTTGCCTTCGTTGTGAAAGCAGTCCGGCACAAAAAAGGCCGGTGTCTTGATCGCGCTTTTTTCGCTGAGGAAGAGCACCTCGTCGGCGGTGACGGGCTGGTTCAGCGGCGCGCCCTGAGCCTTCCAGTCGGGCAGCAGTTCGGTCAGTGCTTTCGGGTCCATCACCGCGCCCGAGAGGATGTGGGCGCCGGGCTCCGATCCCTTTTCGAGCACCACGACGGAAACGTCCTTGCCTTTTTCGGCCGCGAGCTGCTTGAGCCGAATCGCGGTGGCCAGGCCGCCGGGGCCGCCGCCCACCACGACCACGTCGTATTCCATCGCCTCACGGGGGCCGAACTGGGCCAGAATTTCTTGGGTATTCATCGGGGACTCGCTGATAATGATTTTCAGGAAGGATTGTCGGTCTCGCGTTGGATTTTATGTCGCGAATGCAGCGATGCGAACGGTCGTTCTCTTTTGTACGGTTTAAATTGAGAGAGGAGCCTCTAATGGCTTACAGCATTGATCTGTCGGGGCGTGTCGCCCTCGTGACCGGCGCCTCGGGCGGGCTGGGCGCCCAGTTCGCCAAAACACTGAGCGCCGCCGGTGCAGCCGTGGTGCTGGCCAGCCGCAGGCTGGACAAACTCAAGGACCTGCGCGCGCAGATCGAGGCGGCCGGCGGCGACGCGCACGTGGTGGAGCTTGACGTGACCGACCACGCCAGCATCAAGGCCGGCGTGGCCCATGCTGAAACCGAAGTCGGCCCCATCGACATCCTGGTCAACAATTCGGGCGTGAGCAACACGCAGCGCATCCAGGACGTGGATGAGGAAGACTACGACTTCGTCTTCAACACCAATGTGAAAGGCGCCTTCTTCGTGGCGCAGGAAGTCGGCAAGCGCATGCTGGCCCGTTCGCGCGGCGCCGGGCCCGGCAACTATGCCGGCGGCCGCATCATCAACATAGCCTCCATGGCCGGGCTGCGTGTGCTGCCGCAGATCGGCGTGTACTGCATGAGCAAGGCGGCCGTGGTGCAGATGACCAAAGCCATGGCGCTGGAGTGGGGCAAGTTCGGCATCAACGTCAACGCGATCTGCCCCGGCTATATTGACACCGAGATCAACCACCACCACTGGGAGACCGAGCAGGGCAAGAAGCTGGTGCAGATGCTGCCGCGCAAGCGCATCGGCAAGCCGCAGGACCTGGACGCGCTGCTGGTGATGCTGGCCAGCGGTGAGAGCCATTTCGTCAACGGCGCGGTGATAGCGGCGGATGACGGCTTTGGCGTTTGAACCGATTCACAACGTCAATCAATTCGGAGAGAGAGAGAACAACATGATGGATTCCGTAGTGCCTTACCTCGGCCCGATAGGCCTGATCTTCCTGGCCTTGCTCGCGGGCGTGGTCAGCCCCGGCCCCAGCTTTGTGCAGGTCGCGCGCATCGCGGTTTCGCGTTCGCGCGCCGACGGGCTGGCCGCCGCGCTGGGCATGGGACTGGGCGCGCTGGTGTTTGCCATGCTGGCACTGGCCGGGTTGCAGGCGCTGCTGGCGGCTTTGCCTGGCGTCTACATGGCGCTCAAGGTTGTCGGCGGCCTGTACCTGATGTGGATCGCCGTCCAGATCTGGCGCGGCGCGCACCAGCCGCTCGAGATGGGCGGCGACGAAAAGGGCGCCTCGCGCCGCACGGTGCTGCAATCGTTTCGCCAGGGGCTGGTGACGCAGCTCAGCAATCCCAAGATCGTGGTGGTCTACAGCAGCGTGTTCGCGGCGCTGCTGCCCGCGCGGTTTCCCCTCCCGGCTGCCTTGCTGGTGCTGGCCGGCGTGCTCGTGATGGAAACCGGCTGGTATGCCGTGGTGGCGGTGGTGCTGTCTTCGTCCGTGCCGCGCGCCGCCTATCTGCGCAGCAAGGCCGTGGTGGACCGCACAGCCGCCGGCGCCATGGGCTTGCTCGGGTTGCGCCTGGTCGCGACCGCGCACACCGCCTGATGCCTGATAGATGCTGACGGGCATTCTGGCCGGGCTCGCGGCGGGTGCGCTGTGGGGCCTGGTGTTTGTGGCACCGCGCATGCTCGAAATGGGCGTGGGCGGCTATTCTTCGATCGACCTCACGGCCGGGCGCTTTGCCGTCTACGGCGTGCTGGCCGTGCTGGTGATGCTGGCGGGCCTGCGCAGCCGCCGCCTGCCCACGCTGCGCCAGGCCTGGGCCGCGCTGTTCATGAGCATCCTCGGCTTCAGCGGCTACTACCTGCTGCTGGTACTGGCCATACGCGACGCGGGCACTGAAGTGCCTTCGCTCGTCATCGGCACCATCCCTATCTGGGTGATGCTGCTGGGCAAGCCGCGGAGCCTGCGCTGGGCCGCGCTGCTGCCGGGGCTGGCGCTCACGCTGGCCGGGCTGGCGCTCATGATGGGGTCCACACACGAAGCCGGCCAGGGCACGGCCACGCATTTCTGGCGCGGCATGCTGTTCGTGACGGCCTCCCTGGTGTGCTGGACGGCTTTCGCCATCCTTAATTCCGCCTGGCTCAAGCGCCATCCTGAAGTCAATGCCACCGACTGGGCCAACTGGCTGGGCGTGGCCACCGGCCTGGGCGCGCTGCTGATGTGGGGCGTGGCGGGCTCGGATGCCGGCGTGCTGGCCGGGCGTGAAGACCGATGGATGTTTGTGCTGCTGTGCGTGGTCGCGGGCGCGGGTTCGACCTGGCTGGCCACCATCCTCTGGAACATGGCCAGCCAGCGGCTCAGCGCCAGCCTGTGCGGCCAGCTCATCGTCAGCGAAACAATTTTTGCGCTGCTGTATTCCTTTGCCTGGGACGGCCGCTGGCCGACCCTGGTACAGCTCACCGCCTGCGTGTTGTTCACGCTGGGCATTCTTGCCTCCATACGGGCGCACCGCTAGGTGCGATGGCCATCATGAAGATTGAAATCCCCGAGAAGAAAAAGCTGGTCCATGAGATGGTCATCCCGATCCGCTGGGGCGACATGGATGCCATGGGCCACCTCAACAACGGCAGCTACTTCCGTTACCTGGAAACCATACGCATAGACTGGATGTACGGCATCGGCTGCAAACCCGATCCGTTGGGCGAGGGCCCGGTCATCGTCAACGCTTTCTGCAACTTCTACAAGCAGCTCGAATACCCGGGCGACGTGCTGATGAAGATGTATGTCAGCGACCCGGGCCGCAGCACTTTTGAAAGCTGGGCGACGATGGAGCGCAGCGATGCACCGGGCGTGATCTGCGCCGCGGGCGGCGCCACCACCATCTGGGGTGTACCACATCGCCCCCTTGCGGCCCCAGAAGAATTTGAGTGCGCTCCACCAGGTCCCGGGCTTGAACAGGGTGCCGTCGTGCCACAGGTTGAGCACCGTCTGCCGTCCTGAGTCGAAGGTGAACAGCAGCACCGCGTAGATGTACCAGCGTATGCGCCAGGCGTAGTTGCCCTGCACGGCCTGGTAAAGGTCATAGGCGACGGCACGGTGCTCGGTTTCCTCGGCCGCGTGCCAGCGCCAGAGGGTTTGCATTCTCGGGTCGGCGCTGTCCAGCGTGTCGTTGTGGCGCAGCAGGTAGTCGGCCAGCACGGCGGTGAGGTGCTCGTAGGCGGCCGTCACCGCCAGGAAGTGGCGCGGCGCGATGCCTCTTTTCTTCGCGAAGTCGATGCGCGCCGTGGCCCAGTGCTGCCAGCGGTTGACCAGGCCCTGCGTTTCCAGGTGCGCGTTGTAGAGCGCGTGGATGTGGCGGTGCGTGGCCTCCTGGCCTATGAACTGCGCCGCGGCTTCGTGCAGCAAGGCATGCTCGGGCGTCTGCGGCAGCAGCTTCGCGCAGTCGCGCACGGAGTCGATAAAGGATTGCTCGCCGACCGGAAAGCTCATCGACAAGGCATTGTGGTACTGGCTCAGGAAGGCGTCGCCGCCATACCAGTGGCGGTCAAAGCCCTGGCCCAGGTCGACCTCGAGCTTGCGCACGGTCAGGCCGGAGGGGTTGGCCGCTGCGGGATTGGGCGCGGCCGGGGCGATGGGGGGAGCGGTGGCGGTCGAAGTCATGAAATCCTCAGGCCGGCTTGGGCGGTTTGGGCACGCGGCCCATCAAGTAAAACTCGGGGTTGGGTTGCATGTCGCTGAAGCTGGCCATGCGGTTCGAGAGGCCGAAGAAAGCCGTGATCGCCGCGATGTCCCAGGCGTCCTCGTCGTCAAAGCCGTGGCCGTACAGCGCCTCGAAGTCGGCGCCTTCAATCCGGTCGGCCTGCAGGCAGACCTTCATGGCGAAGTCCAGCATGGCGCGCTGGCGCGGCGTGATGTCGGCCTTGCGGTAGTTGACCGCCACCTGGTCCGCGACCAGCGGCTTCTTTTCATAAATCCGCAGGATGGCGCCGTGCGCCACCACGCAGTACAAGCAGTTGTTGGCCGCGCTGGTGGTGGTGACGATCATTTCGCGGTCGCCCTTGGTCAGCGTGCCGCTGGGGTTGGAGCCTTCTTCCTTGAGCATCAACGCATCGTGGTACGCAAAGAAGGCGCGCCATTCGGCGGGTCGGCGCGCCAGTGCCAGGAAGACATTGGGCAGAAAGCCGGCTTTTTCCTGTACTTCCAGGATTTTGGCCTGGATGTCTTGCGGCAGGTCTTTCAGTTCGGGCGCAGGATAGCGGGGCGCCGCGCCGGAAGTTTTGGGGCTGGTCATCAGGTCTCCTTCAAGGGCTTTATGAATAAGTGGCTCGGCTTCAAGCGTAAGGCAAGAGGGCGGGTTCGGCGGCGCGGAAGCAGGGCAGCGGGGATGTCATTAATAAAAGCTATGAGATAAATATTTTTAATTGCCTTTGATTATTTTGTTGCGAAACCTAGACTGTGCTTCACAGGCCAACCGCCTGGCAAGCCCAAGCCCTCCAAGTCCTCCAAGCCCTTACACGGCGCCACTTACTCAATAGAAGGTAACCCATCATGGCCGATCACAACACGCAAAGCGAAGCCTCTTGCCCATTCTCGGGCGGCGCCCGCAAACACGCACTGGCTGGCGTCGCAACCAATGCCGCCTGGTGGCCCGAGCAGCTCAACCTCAAGATCCTTCACCAGAACTCCCCGCTGTCCGATCCCATGGGCCTGGCGTTCAACTATGCCGAGGAGTTCAAGACCCTGGACCTGCATGCCGTCGTCAAGGACCTCCATGCGTTGATGACGGATTCGCAGGACTGGTGGCCSGCSGACTWCGGYCAYTACGGCCCGTTTTTCATCCGCATGGCCTGGCACAGCGCGGGCACTTACCGCATCGCCGAYGGCCGCGGCGGCGCGGGTTCCGGCACGCAGCGSTTCGCGCCGCTGAAYAGCTGGCCSGATAAYGKAAAYCTCGACAAGGCGCGSCGCCTGTTGTGGCCGATCAAGCAGAAGTACGGCCGGAAAATCTCCTGGGCCGACCTGATGGTCCTGGCCGGCACCGTGGCCATGGAATCGATGGGATTGAAGACCTTCGGTTTTGCCGGCGGACGTCCCGACGTCTGGGAGCCGGAAGAGATTTACTGGGGACCTGAGTCCGAGTGGATGGGCGACAAGCGTTACACCGGCGATCGCGAACTCGAAAACCCCCTGGGCGCGGTCCAGATGGGCCTGATTTACGTGAACCCCGAAGGCCCGAACGGCAAGCCGGATCCGCTGGGCTCGGCACGCGACATCCGCGAGACCTTCGCCCGCATGGCMATGAACGAYGAAGAGACCGTGGCGCTGAYCGCCGGCGGSCACACCTTCGGCAAATCCCATGGCGCGGCCAATCCCGGCGAGCATGTCGGCCCCGAGCCCGAGGGCGGCAGCATCGAGGACCAGGGCTTTGGCTGGATCAACAAGTTCGGCGCCGGCCACGGTGTCCACACCATCACCAGCGGTATCGAAGGAGCCTGGACCAAGAACCCCACCAAGTGGGACAACGGCTATTTCGAGAACCTGTTCGGCTACGAGTGGGAATTGACGAAGAGCCCCGCCGGTGCGCACCAGTGGAAACCCAAGGACCCGGCCGCCGCGACCACCGTGCCGGATGCCCATGACCCCGCGCTGCGCCATGCCCCGATGATGACCACGGCCGACATGGCCATGCGCATGGACCCGGCCTAYGAGAAGATCTCGCGGCGTTTCATGGCCAACCCGCAGGAGTTCGCGGATGCCTTCGCCCGTGCCTGGTACAAGCTGACGCACCGCGACATGGGCCCGGCCGCGCGCTACCTGGGCCCGCTGGTGCCGAAGGAAGAATTGATCTGGCAGGACCCGCTTCCCGCAGTCGACCACCCGCTGGTCAATGAGCAGGACATCGCGGCCCTCAAGGCCATGGTCCTTGCCTCCGGACTGTCCGTCTCCCAACTCGTCACGACGGCCTGGGCGTCCGCCGCGCCCTTCCGCGGCAGCGACAAGCGCGGCGGTGCGAACGGGGCGCGCATCCGCCTCGCGCCCCAAAAAGACTGGGACGCCAACCAGCCGGCCGAGCTGGCGAAAGTCCTGAAAGTGCTGGAGTCCATCCAGGCCGGTTTTAATGGCGCGCAGTCCGGCGGCAAGAAGGTGTCGCTGGCCGACCTGATTGTTCTCGGCGGCTGCGCGGCCATCGAGGCGGCCGCCAAGAAGGCCGGCCACGACGTGAAAGTGCCTTTTTCGCCCGGGCGCACCGACGCTTCGCAGGAACAGACCGATGCGGCRTCGTTCGCCGTGCTGGAGCCGACCGCGGACGGCTTTCGCAACTACGGCCGCAAGGGGCAGGAGAAGCGTGCCGCCGAGCAGCTGGTCGACCGCGCCAACCTGATGACGCTGACCGCCCCCGAGATGACGGTGCTGGTCGGCGGCATGCGCGCCTTGAATGCCAACGCTGGGCAGGCCCAACATGGTGTATTCACCAAACGGCCCGGGACATTGAGCAACGACTTCTTCGTGAACCTGCTCGACATGCGCACGAAGTGGCAAAAGTCCGCCGAATCCGAAGGCGTGCTCGAGGGGCGCGACCGGACCACGGGCAAGCTCAAGTGGACGGCGACGGTGACCGACCTCGTCTTCGGCTCGAACTCCCAGTTGCGCGCCATCGCGGAAGTCTATGGGTCCAGCGATTCGCAACAGGTGTTCGTGCGCGACTTTGTGGCCGCCTGGACCAAGGTCATGAACCTGGACCGTTACGACCTGGCTTGACCCGAACGAAGTTGATCCCTGCCCGCCCCGGTGAAAGCCTGGGCGGGCTTTTTTGTTTTCCACTACGCTTGGGCTTTGAGAATTTTTTCCAAGGAGCTCACGTGACCTCGACATCTTCCAGCGACTTCGACAAGGGCCTGGCCACCCGCAAGCAGGTGATGGGTGAAGACTTCGTGGCCAATRCCTTCGGCAAGGCGACCGACTTTTCCCTGCCCATCCAGCACTACATCACGCGCAACGCCTGGGGCGACGTGTGGCAGCGGCCTGGGCTGGACCTGAAGACGCGCAGCCTGGTCACTGTGGCCATGCTGACCGCCCTGGGCAAGCAGCATGAACTCAAGGGCCATGTGGCAGCATGAACTCAAGGGCCATGTG
>NZ_JBFUBY010000051.1:0-33883 GCF_056405515.1 Polaromonas sp. P1_G2 | reverse complement strand
GTATCAGCAATCGCCAAGCTTCTTCGCATTGCCTCCGATGAAGTGGACGCATCAAAGCGGTTCTTTAGCCGCTGCAACGCAACATCAGTACTCGAACCCACATCGAATTTAAGAACACGTACATCAGCCATTGAATTCTCCAGTTGGGAATTAAAGAATCAATATAGTACCAAAAAGGTGAAAATACAAGACTAAAAATACACCTAAAACCCGCAGGTTTCAACTCCCCGCCACCTTCATGCGGTTGATGAGAATCGAGCCTACGGTTTTGGCGCCGTAGTTGTAGGCGTCCGCGCCCACGGCCTCAATGCCCATGAGCATGTCCTTGAGGTTGCCGGCAATCGTGATTTCCTCGACCGGGAAGGCGATGCGGCCGTTTTCGACCCAGAAGCCCGAGGCGCCGCGCGAATAGTCGCCGGTCACGTAGTTCACGCCCTGGCCCATCAGCTCGGTCACGAAGAGGCCGCGACCCAGCTTGCGCAGCATGGCGTCCAGGTCGTCGGCCGGGCGGGTCAGACGGCTGGTCAGAACCAGGTTGTGCGAGCCGCCGGCATTGCCGGTGGTGCGCATGCCCAGCTTGCGGGCCGAGTAAGTGCTCAGGAAATAGCCCTCGACGCGGCCGCCGGCCACCACCTTGCGCGCCTGGGTCTTTACGCCCTCTTCGTCGAAGGGCGCGCTGCCCTTGCCTTTGCGCAGGTGCGGGTCTTCGTTGATGTCGATGTGTTTCGGGAAAGCCGGCTTGCCCAGGCTATCGGCCAGAAAGGTGCTTTTGCGGTACAGCGCACCGCCGCTCACGGCATGCACAAAACCGCCCAGCAGGCCCGCGGCCAGCGGCGACTCGAACAGCACCGGGCACTGCGTGGTCGGGATCTTGCGGCTTTTCAGGCGTGCCAGCGCGCGCTCGGCGGCGTAGCGGCCCACGGCCTCGGGGCGCGCCAGTTCAGCCGCGTCGCGCATGGAGCTGTACCAGGCATCGCGCTGCATCTGGTCGCCCTTGCCGGCGATCGGCGCCACCGAGATGCTGTGGCGCGAACTGGCATAACCGCCGCGAAAGCCCTTGGTATGGGCGCTGAAAAAATGGCTTTGCTGGGCTGACACGCCCGCGCCTTCGCTGTTGGTGATCAGGCGGCTGGTGCCCAGCGCAGCGGCTTCGCACTTCAGGGCCAGTTGCGCGGCCTGTTCGGAGTCGATGGACCAGGGGTGGAACAGGTCCAGCTCCCGGTGCACGCGCGCGATGTCGCGGTCGTCGGGCAAGCCCGAGGTTTCGTCTTCGGCCGTGAAGCGCGCGATGTCGTAGGCCGCTTTCACAGTCTGCTCGATGGCGGCCTTGGAGAAATCGCTGGTGGCGGCATTGCCGCGCTTTTTGCCGATGTAAACCGTGATGCCCAGCGACTTGTCGCGGTTGCGCTCCACGTTTTCGAGCTCGCCCTTGCGCACGCTGACCGACAGGCCGCAGCCTTCGGAAGCCTCGGCCGCGGCATCCGTGGCACCCAGTTTTTTGGCGTGGCCCAGCGCGGTGTCAACGAGGTCTTCGAAAAAATCGCGGTGGTAGCTGAAGCCGCTTTCGGGCTGCTGGGAGGGACGGGAAGCGGCGCGCTTTGCGGCGCTGGAACGAGAGGAAGCTTTTTGGGTCATATGGGTAGCTATGATACTGACTGCCATGAACAACAAGACTCCCAAGGCCATCAAGGGCTACTGGTCCAACGGACGCTTCGTCAAACCCGAGGAAATCGCGCTTGAAGAAGTCGGCCCGCCCAGCAAAACCCAACTCAAGGCCGAGGCCGATGAAAAACAGGCGCTCGGTGAAGCGCTGCTGACCCTGCGCGCCGACCTGATGGCGCGCCTGGACCTGCCCGACAAGCTGCGCGACGCCATCGCCGACGCCAAAAAAATCACCAACTTCGAGGGCAAACGCCGCCAGATGCAGTTCATCGGCAAGCTGATGCGCCCGCTGGACCCGGAACCGATCCGCGAAGCCATCAACGAACAGCTCAACGGCTCGGCCGACCTGACGCTGGCGCTGCACCTGGCCGAACAGTGGCGCGACAAGCTGATCGCCGACGACGCCGCGCTGGGCACCTGGCTCGAAGAACATCCCGGCACCGATTCGCAGCAGCTGCGCGCCCTGGTTCGCCAGGCCCGCAAGGACGCCAAGCCCGAAAAACCCGGCGAGGCGCCGCGCCACGGCAAGTCCTACCGCGAAATCTTCCAGCTGGTGCGGCAAACCCTGGCAAAAGGCCCGGACGAGGCTGAGGAACCCCAGGCATGAGCCAGGCTTTTGAGGCGGTCAGGATCGGCATTGTCTCGGTCAGCGACCGCGCCTCGGCCGGTGTCTACGTCGACAAAGGCCTGCCGGCGCTGAAAGACTGGCTCACGCGCGCGCTGCGCAACCCCATCACTTTTGACGAACGCCTGATCCCCGACGAGCAGGCCGGCATCAGCGCCGCGTTGATCTCGCTGGTCGACGCCGGCTGCTCGCTGGTGCTGACGACCGGCGGCACCGGCCCCGCGCCGCGCGACGTGACACCCGAGGCCACCTTGGCCGTCGCCCACAAGGAAATGCCCGGCTTCGGCGAGCAGATGCGGCAGATCAGCCTCAAATTCGTGCCCACGGCCATCCTGTCGCGCCAACGCGCGGTGATACGCGACAAAAGCCTGATCCTCAACCTGCCCGGCCAGCCCAAGTCCATCCAGGAAACGCTGGAGGGCCTTAAAAACGAGGCCGGCGAAGCTGTGGTGCCCGGCATCTTTGCCGCTGTGCCCTATTGCATAGACCTGATAGGCGGCCCTTACCTCGAAACCGACCCGGCCGTCTGCAAGGCCTTCCGGCCGAAATCGGCCATCCGCACGCCGGCACCATGAAGCCGCCAGCGCCGTCTGCCATAGAGACGGCCGCCGGGCTGGCTGCAGGCACGCTGGACGTGGCGAGCCTGCTCACAGAAACCTTCGCACGCATAGACGCGACAGACGCCACGCTGCGCGCCTTCACCGCCCGCCTGGACCTGCCCACGGCGCTGGCCCAAATCCCTGCCCTCACAGGCCCGCTACGTGGCTTGCCCGTGGCTCTCAAGGACATCTTCGACACCCGCGATTTCCCCACGCGCTACGGCTCGGCGCTCTACCCGGCTGAACCGGTGCACGCCGACGCGGCCATGGTCGGCGTGATCCGCCGCGCAGGCGGGCTGCTGATCGGAAAATCCAGCACCACCGAATTCGCTTTCCTCAAGCCCACGGCCACGCTGAACCCGAATGCACCGGGCCGCACGCCGGGCGGCTCCTCGGCCGGCTCGGCGGCGGCGGTCGCGGCAGGCCTGGTGCCTTTTGCCATCGGCACGCAGACTGGCGGCTCAGTGATACGCCCGGCGTCCTATTGCGGCGTCACCGGCTTCAAACCCAGCTTCGGCCTGCTGCCCACGGCCGGGCTCAAATGTTTTTCCTGGTCGCTGGACACGGTCGGCCTGTTCGCCGCCAGCGTGCCCGAGGTGGCCTGGTTTGCCCAGGCGCTCGGCGGCCGCGCGCTGGCACTCGATGCTGAACCTTCCCCGAAACCCTGGGTGGTCGGTGTGCCCGAAGCCTATCCCTGGGCCGAACTGTCCCCAAGCGCCCGGCAGGCACTGGAAGCCGGCAGCAATGCATTGAAGGCAGCCGGCGCGGACGTGAGGCGCATCACCCTGCCCGCCTGGATCAAGGAGGTGTTCGACGCACAGGACATCATCCAGGGTTACGAGGTCTGGCGCAGCCTGGCCTGGGAAGTGGACCACCATTCCGAAGCACTGTCGGACATCCTGCGCAACTACCTGCTGGCGGTCCGCGGCATCACGCCGGCAGCCTACGAAGCCGCGCAACGCACCGCGGTAGAAGGCCGCAAGGCCTGTGCAAGCTGGTTTGAGGGATTCGACGTACTGATGACGCCCAGCGCGCCCGATGAAGCGCCCGAGGGTTATGGCAGCACCGGCGCCGCGATCTTCAACCGCGCCTGGACCTTGCTCGGCGTGCCCTGCGTGAACGTGGCCGGCGCCACGGGGGTGAACGGTTTTCCCATGGGCCTGCAAATCATTGGCGCGCCGCATGCCGACCGCGCCTGTCTGCAGGCCGCCGCTTTCCTGGAGCGCGCGCTCAGGGCGGTCTAAAAACGGCGGCTTACTTGCCGACCAGCTGGTTCAATTTTTCAGCTTCAAAAGTTTCCGTAAGCGCCGCATCCTTGGGCACGCAGTCCTTGTTCATGGCGGTTTGCGAGCCCGAGAGCTTTTCAATCGCCTGCCACAGCAGGGCGATCTGGTGCTCCTGGCCGGACGCGTTGTCGATCAGGCCGCGCATGGCCTGGGACAGCGGGTCGTCCTCCAGCGTGATGCCGTAGGCCGAAAACTGCGTGGTCGAGACGTCGGCGCTTTCGCCGGTTTTCGACAGGATGATGCGCGCGGGAATGCCCACCGCCGTGGCCCCGGCCGGCACGGGCTTGATCACCACCGCATTGCTGCCGATCTTGGCGCCGTCGCCGACCACAAAACCGCCCAGCACCTTGGCCCCCGCGCTGACCACCACGTCGCGGCCCAGCGTTGGATGCCGTTTGGCGCCCTTGTAGAGCGAAGTGCCGCCCAGCGTCACGCCCTGGTAAATCGTGCAGCCGTCGCCGATCTCGGCGGTTTCACCGACCACCACGCCCATGGCATGGTCGAAGAACACCCGCTCGCCGATCTTGGCGCCGGGATGGATCTCAATGCCGGTCATCCAGCGCGAAATATGCGAGATAAAGCGGCCCAGCCATTTGAAGCCGTGGTTCCAGCACCAGTGCGCGCGGCGATGCAGCACCAGGGCATGCAGGCCGGGGTAGCAGGTCAGCGCTTCCCAGGCCGTACGGGCGGCGGGATCGCGGTCGAGGATGCACTGGATGTCGGAGCGGAGTCGGGAAAACATAGGCGAAGTCTACTGAGGGCGCGGGATGGCTGCCGGAGCGGCGTTTTTGCCCCCCGCTTCGGAGGCCTTTTGCAGCATGGCCTTGGCCACGCCGCGCAGGATGTGGATTTCCTCGGGGCTCAGCTGCGCGCGGTTGAAGAGCTGGTTGAGCCGCGGCATCAGTTTTTTGGGCGAAGCCGGATCAAGGAAGCCTATGCCGGCCAGCGCCTCTTCCCAGTGCTTCAGCATGCCGGCCACCGCCGCCGCATCGGCCTGCGCGGGCTCGGCCRTCGCCGGCTGCACGCTAAAGCCGCCCAGCGCCTGGCGCCAGTCGTAGGCGATCAGCTGCACCGCCGCACCCAGGTTCAGCGAGCCGAACTTCGGGTCGGTCGGGATGCTGAGCGCCACATGGCAGCGGTAGACGTCATCGTTCTGCATGCCGAAGCGCTCGGAGCCGAACAGGAAAGCCACCGACTCGGGCCTCGCGGATGTTTCCTTGTCCGGCTCGCCATCCCCCAGCAAGCCCGCGAAGTGCTCGCGCGGCGCGCGCGTGGGCGGGCCGAAGTCTCGCGGCGTCATGGCGGTGGCGCACAGGTGGGCCATGCCGTCCAGCGCCTCGTCCAGCGTGGCGACGATGCGGGCATTTTTGAGCACGTCGAGCGCGCCGCTGGCCCGCTGGATGGTTTCTTCGCGGTTCAGCACATTGGCCCAGCGCGGCGCGACCAGCACCAGGTCCTCAAAACCCATGGTTTTCATGGCTCGGGCGGTGGCGCCGACATTGCCGGCGTGGCTGGTGTTGATCAGGATAAATCGGGTACGCATGGGACAGGATTGTCCTATGCGGATGGCTTCAGGACCTGGACCAGCGCCCTGATCTTCGGTGACATCGCGCCTTTGCGCCAGATCAGGTCGGTTTGCGCGCAGTCGCTGCCGGGCGGCAAGGCATGCACGCTCAGGCGCGCGCGCTCGGGAAAAGTCGCCAGCACGCTGAGCGGCACCAGCGAGATGCCCATGCCCACCACCACGCAGCCCAGCATCGCGTGGTAGGAAGTGATCTCAATGGTCTGCACCGGCATGCTGTTTTTTCCGGCGTACCACTGCTCAAGCCGCGCCCGGTGCGGACAGCCTTGCTCAAAGGCGACGATGCTGCGCGGCGGCTCGGCGCCCCGGGAGGTGATGGCGGCATGGCCGGCCGCCGCCACGATCACCAGTTCCTCGCGATAAACCGGCTCGCGCTCGAAGGGGCCGTCAACGATGGGCCCGGTCACCAGCGCCGCATCGATGGCACCGGCCAGTACCGCCGCCGCCAACTGCTGCGGGTTGCCGGTTTTGAGCGTCAGCTTGACCTCGGGGTACAGGCGCACAAAGTCGCTGAGCGGCCCGGGCAGGCGTACCGCCGAGGTGCTCTCCATGGCGCCCAGCACCAGGGCGCCGCGCGGGCGGCCGTCCCGCACCGCATCGCGCGCCTCTTCGGCCAGGGCCAGCAGGCGCTGGGCATAGTCCAGCAACACCTGCCCGGCCGGCGACAGGTGCAGGCGCTTGCCTTCGCGGATGAACAGCGGCGTTCCCAGCTTTTCCTCGAGCTGGCGTAGGCGCGTCGTGACGTTGGACTGCACCCGATGCAGGCGCTCGGCCGCGCGCGTCACGCCGCCGGCCTCCACCACGGCCCGAAAAATCACCAGGTCACTGAGCTCCATGAATCTCTCTTGAAGATATAAACAATCCTTATTATTCATTTTTCAGAATTGAATGTCACGCGTATCGTCCAGCCTTCAACACTTCAAAACACAAGGAACACCATGGCAAAGGCTTACTGGATCGTGCACGTCTCGGTGCGCAACATCGACGAATACCCGCGTTACCTGACGGCGGCGCGGCCCGCTTTCGAGAAGTTCGGAGCGAATTTCCTGGTGCGCGGCGGGGCTTACGAAAGCATGGAAGGCAGCTCCCGCGAGCGCAACGTCGTCGTGGAGTTCGCCGACATGGCGACCGCGCGGGCCTGTTACGCCAGCCCCGAATACCAGGCGGCGCGGGCCATACGCCAGCAGCATGCCGACGCGGATTTCCTGATCGCCGAAGGCGCCTAGCCGCGGTTCCCGGGGTCGCCTGGACGCGGTATCGCCCCCCGGAGGGAGCCATATCGCGGGTTTATGGGAAAATACCGCCATTGCCCGCCGCCCGCATCGCCGGCGCCGGTTTATCCCGTTCTTCCCTACAAGTTATGTCCAGCAACCTCCATCCCATGCTCAACGTGGCCATCAAGGCTGCGCGCGCTGCCGGCGCCATCATCAACCGCGCGGCGCTTGACGTCGAAGCCGTCCGCGTCTCGGTCAAGCAGACCAACGACTTCGTCACCGAGATCGACCAGGCCGCCGAGGCCGCGATCATCGAAACCCTGGTGACGGCCTACCCCGGCCACGGCATCCTGGCCGAAGAATCGGGCAGCGAGCATGGCGCCAAAGACTCCGACTTCGTCTGGATCATCGATCCGCTGGACGGCACCACCAACTTCATCCACGGCTTCCCGGTCTATTGCGTCAGCATCGCGCTGGCCGTCAAAGGCAAGGTCGAGCAGGCCGTGGTCTACGACCCCACCCGCAACGACATTTTCTGCGCCACCAAGGGCCGCGGCGCCTACATGAACGACCGCCGCATCCGCGTGGCCAAGCGCACCCGCCTGCAGGAATGCCTGATTTCCACCGGCTTTCCCTACCGCCCTGGCGACAAGCTCAAGACCTACCTCAACATGCTGGGCGAAGTCATGAGCCAGTGCGCCGGCGTGCGCCGCCCCGGCGCCGCGGCGCTGGACCTGGCCTATGTGGCAGCCGGTTTCAGCGACGGCTTTTTTGAATCCAACCTCAAGCCCTGGGACGTGGCGGCCGGCTCGCTGCTGGTGACCGAAGCCGGCGGCCTGATCGGCAATTTCACCGGCGAAGCCGACTTCATGGACCACGGCGAATGCGTGGCCGGCAACCCGCGCATCTACGGCCAGCTGGTCGGCACCCTGGGCAAGTACAGCAAGTTCGCCGGCGCCGGCGACAAGGCCGCCGTGCGTCAGGYCCTCAAGGACACGAGCGCCGCGCAGGAGCCTGAAGAAGGTGCCGAAGAAAGCGCGGCGCCCGCCGCCCCGGCCGAAAAACCGACGCTCAAGGCCAAACGCATCAAAGCCGCGGACAGCGCGGCCGCCAAACCGGACGCCCCGTTCTAAACAAAACAGCAAAGCCCGCCACGCGGGCTTTTTTTACGTCCGCGCGTTTCGGTAAAGGTAAAGTGTGTCCAGGCACACCATGAACCGGCCCGACCCTGCCCTTTCTCCCGCGCTGGCAACCCGCCTGCAGCGCCGGGCGCAGGGCTGGCTGCAAAAAAGCCTGCACGTGCTGCTGAGCCAGTACGTCGCCAACGGGCTGACGGTCTCGCTGGGCCTGGTGCTCATCATGCTAGCCATCTTCGAGGCGGCCGGGCTGGCCGCCGCCTCCACGGCCGCGGTGGGCGTGCTGATCACCAGCCTGCCCGACGTGCCCGCGCCGCGCCGGCGCAAGATCATGCAGATGCTGCCCGCGCCGCTGCTGGGCGCGCCGCTCTTCATGCTGGTGCAGCTGGTGCGCCACGACGAGCTGCTGCTGGGCATCGTGGTCACGGCCGCCACCTTCCTGGCCGTGATGATGATGGCCTGGGGCAAGCGCGGCGGGCCCATCTGTTTTTCGYTGCTGTTTTCCACCCTGTTTTCCATGGCCGCGCCACCGGTGGCCACGCTGGGGCAGATCGCGCTGCACGGCGCCTGGTTCCTGGCCGGCGCCGGGCTGTACCTGCTGTGGGCGGTGTTCACCACCCATCTGCTGAACCAGCGCTTTCGCGCGCAGCTGCTGGCCGAATGCCTGCACAGCTTCGCGCAGATCCTGCGCACCCAGGCCCAGCGCTTCGGCCCGCAGCCCGACCATTCCGCGCTGCTGGCGCGCATGCTGCAGCAACAGGCCGCGCTGGCCGACCATCTGCAGAACACCCGCGACGTGGTGCTGGAGTCGCCCACCACGCCGGAGCGCCAGCGCCTGGCGGCCATGCTGCTGAGCCTGCTCGAGGCGCGCGACCACCAGCTCGCCTGCGACCTGGACCTGGATTTCCTGCTGGAGCACAGCGCCAGCGTGGCCGTGCTGCCCGCCCTGCAGCTGGCGCTGGACAGCACCGCCGCGCGCCTCGAGGCGCTGGGCATGGACCTGCTGCTGGGCCGGCGCGGCGCGGCGATCACCGCCATCACCGACCTGCGGCCGCAGCTCGCCGGCGCGCTGCCGCCGCGCACCAAACGCATAGACCCGCTGGCGCCCGACCCGCTGCGCATAGACACCACCGACCCGCTGGCTTTGCTGCACAACATGGCCGACCGCATAGGCCACATCAACGACGAAGCCGTGAAACTGGCGGCGCTGGCGCGCGGCGACATCCCGCCCGGGCTGTCGGCCGTGCGCACCCAGTGGCAGCTGTTCGTCAGCACCACCCACTGGTCCTGGAAGCCGCTGCTGGGGCAGTTGGGCTGGAGCGCGCCCATCCTGCGCTACGCCCTGCGCTGCGCGCTGGCCGTGGCGGCCGGCTATGCGGTGTCGCTGCGCCTGCCCTGGGTGGCGCATGAATACTGGATCCTGCTGACCATCGTGGTCGTGATGCGCGGCAACCTGGCGCAAACCGTGCAGCGCCGCAACGCCCGCGTCGCCGGCACGCTGCTGGGCTGCGCGCTGGTCATGTTGGTGCTGGCCGCGCACCCGGGCGCCCGCGCCATCTTCGGCGTGATCGCGCTCAGCATGGGGCTGGCGCATGCCTTTGCGCTGCGGCGCTACCTATTTACCTCGATCGCGGCCACCGTGGCCGGCCTGCTGCAGGCGCATCTGCTGCTGGCGGGCGTGCAGCCCGGTTTCGCCGTGGCCGAGCGCCTGGCCGACACCCTGCTGGGCGCGCTGATCGCCTGGCTGTTCAGCTATGTGCTGCCGGCCTGGGAGCGCAACCAGATTCCGGCGCTGGCGCTGCGCAGCGGACGCGCCCAAGCCAAACATGCGCAGCTGGCGCTCGCGCTGCTGGACGAGGCCCGGGCGTCCGACCTGCCCTGGCGGCTGGCCCGGCGCGAGGCCTACAACAGCCTGTCCGATCTCACGCTGGCCGCCCAGCGCAGCCTGGCCGAGCCGCAAAAGGTGCGCCCGCCGCTGGAGCCGCTCGAGGCCCTGCAGGCGCGCAGCTACCAGTTACTGGCCCAGCTCACGGCCGTCAAATCCCTGCTGCTGCTGCACCGTGCCCAGCTGGACCTCAAGGTCGCCAGGCCGGCGCTGGCGCAGGCCTCTAACCGCATCGAAGCCGAACTGTCGGACACCGGGGCCACGCCGCCCCCAACCGGCCCGGCCATTGCCGGCCAACCCTTCCAGCCCCGGCCCGACCCGCTGATGATCACCGACCTCACGCCCTGGCTGCTGCGCCGGCTGGAGCTGGCCTGCGCGATGGCACGGGAGCTGCGGCAGGCCCAGGCCCGCGTGCTGGCCGAACCGGCCAAACCGGCCGGGCCAGCAGCCATTGATAATGCGGGATTGGCCCCGGCGCCCGCCGCTTCTTCCCACCCAACGCATGAGTGACAACCTCCCCGTGAGACCCGAACTAGCCAGTCCCGCCAGCCCCGTGACTCCCATGAGCTCAGGCATGCCGCCGCTGGCCGCCCACACGCCCATGATGCAGCAGTACCTCGGCATCAAGGCCGAGTACCCGGACACGCTGGTGTTCTACCGCATGGGCGATTTTTATGAGGTCTTTTTCGCCGATGCAGAGAAAGCCGCGCGCCTGCTCGACATCACGCTGACGCGGCGCGGCCAGTCGGCCGGCGAGCCGGTCGTGATGGCCGGCGTACCCTTCCATGCGCTCGAAGGCTACCTCGCCAAGCTCATCAAGCTCGGTGAATCGGTGGCGATCTGCGAGCAGGTCGGCGACGTCGCCACCAGCAAGGGCCCGGTCGAGCGCAAAGTGGTGCGCGTGGTGACACCCGGCACGCTGACCGACACCGAGCTGCTCAACGACAAAAACGAATCCATCCTGCTGGCCGTGCACCAGGGCGCGCGCAACACCTGCGGCCTGGCCTGGCTCAGCGTGACGCAGGGCGAAATCCACCTGGCGCACTGCGCCAACGACGAACTCGAAGCCTGGCTGGCGCGCGTGGCCCCCAGCGAGCTGCTTTACAACGTCGACGTGACGCCGGCCTTCGAACAGCGCCTCAAGAGCCAGCGCTGCGCCTCCACCGCRCGCCCGGCCTGGCAGTTCGACACCGCCCTGGGCGCGCGCCGCCTGCTGGACCAGCTCAAGGTCGCCTCGCTCGCCTCGTGGAACGCCGAGGCACTGAATGAAGCCCACGCCGCCGCCTCCGCGCTGCTCGGTTATGCTGCTGGACACCTGCACCACCGGCATGGGCAGCCGCGCGCTCAAAAGCTGGCTGCTCACGCCGCGCCGCGACCGTGCGCAGGCGGCGGCGCGCCTGGACGCCATCACGCATTTGCGCGGCGGCCCGCAG
The DNA here is from genome assembly GCF_056405515.1 of Polaromonas sp. P1_G2. NCBI lineage: Bacteria > Pseudomonadati > Pseudomonadota > Betaproteobacteria > Burkholderiales > Comamonadaceae > Polaromonas > Polaromonas sp. P1_G2. The sequence goes on along the minus strand of NZ_JBFUBY010000051.1, from coordinate 22,461 downwards.
CAGACGCTGCGCGCCAAGCTCAAGGGCTGCAGCGACGTCGAACGCATCACCGCCCGCATCGCGCTGCGCCAGGTGCGGCCGCGCGAGCTGGTCGCGCTCAAAGACACCCTGCAAAAAGCCGAGCTGGCCGCGCCTGCCGGCAGCGACTTCCCGGAACTGCTGACCCGCATCTTTGAAGACCTGCAGCCACCGGCCGGCTGCGCCGCGCTGCTGGGCCGCTATGTGCTCGACGAACCGGCCGCGCTGATCCGCGACGGCGGCGTCATCAACCACGGCTGCGACGCCGACCTCGACGAGCTGCGCGCCATCCAGACCAATTGCGACGGCTTCCTGCTGGACCTCGAAGTCCGCGAAAAAGCCCGCACCGGCATCGCCAACCTGCGCGTGCAGTTCAACAAGGTGCACGGCTTCTACATCGAAGTCACGCAGGGCCAGCTCGACAAGGTGCCCGACGACTACCGCCGCCGCCAGACATTAAAAAACGCCGAGCGCTACATCACGCCCGAACTCAAGGCTTTTGAAGACAAGGCCTTATCGGCGCAGGAACGCGCCCTGGCGCGCGAGAAGTGGCTGTATGAGCAATTGCTCGACCAACTGCAGGACTTCATCCCCGCGCTGAGCCGCCTGGCGCGCGCGCTGGCCTCGCTGGACGCGCTGTGCGCGCTGGCCGAGCGATCCCTCACGCTGAACTGGGCCGCGCCGGTGTTCGTGCGCGAGCCCTGCATAGACATCGTCCAGGGCCGGCACCCGGTGGTGGAGGCGCGCCTGGCCGAAACGGGCGGCGGCTCCTTTATCGCGAATGACTCCGCCATGAGCGGCAAGCACCGCATGCAAGTCATCACCGGCCCCAACATGGGCGGTAAATCAACCTATATGCGCCAGGTGGCCCTCATCGTGCTGCTGGCCAGCGTGGGCTCTTATGTGCCGGCGGCCAGCTGCCGGCTCGGGCCCATAGACGCGATCCACACCCGTATAGGCGCGGCCGACGACGTGGCCAATGCGCAATCGACCTTCATGCTCGAGATGACCGAGGCGGCGCAAATCCTGCACGCCGCCACGCCGCACTCCCTGGTGCTGATGGACGAGATCGGCCGCGGCACTTCCACCTTCGACGGCCTGGCGCTGGCCGGCGGCATCGCCGCCTACCTGCACAACAAGACCCAGGCCTTCACGCTGTTCGCCACGCATTACTTCGAGCTCACCGAATTCCCGGCCCAGCACCACGGCGCCATCAATGTGCACGTGAGCGCGGTCGAGTCCGGCGCCGACATCGTGTTCCTGCACCACATCGAGCCCGGCCCTGCCAGCAAAAGCTACGGTATTGCGGTGGCCAAGCTGGCCGGCGTGCCCGCCGCCGTCGTCAATCACGCCCGCCATGCGCTCACTGCGCTCGAAGCCCACCAGACGGAAGCACGCGCCCAGGTCGACCTGTTCGCCGCGCCGCCTGAGTCGGCCGCCGCTGAGCAAAGCGCCGTCGACAAGGCATTGGGTACCATAGACCCTGATGCGCTGACGCCTCGCGAAGCGCTTGACGTCCTGTATCGCCTCAAAAAGATTTCCGTCTCCCCGTGACCCAGCGCAACCCGACACCTTCCACGCCTTCCACGTCCCCCACACTCCCAGACCACCTCATGACCTACTGCGTCGCCGCCAAACTCAACGCCGGGCTGGTGTTTTTGTCAGACTCCCGCACCAACGCGGGCCTGGACCACATCAGCACCTTCCGCAAGATGATCGTCTACGAAAAGGCCGGCGACCGCTTCATGGTGCTGCTGTCGGCCGGCAACCTGTCGATCTCCCAGTCCATCCGCGAGATCCTGCAGGTCGAGCAGCTCAAGGACCACGAGGGGGGCGAGCCCATCACCATCTGGAACGCCAAAAGCATGTTCGACGCCGCCCGCGTGCTGGGTTCGGCGATTCGCCGCGTCTACGACCGCGACGCGGAGGCGCTGAAAAACGCCGATGTCGACTTCAACGTCTCGCTGGTCTTCGGCGGACAAATCCGCGGCGAGAACATGCGCCTGTTCCAGATGTATTCGGCCGGCAACTTCATCGAAGCCACCGACGAAACGCCTTACTTCCAGGTCGGCGAGTCCAAGTACGGCAAGCCGGTGCTGGACCGCGTGCTGACCCCCGCCACGCCACTGGCCGAAGCCGCCAAATGCGTGCTGGTCTCCATGGACTCGACCATGAAGTCCAACCTCTCGGTCGGCCTGCCGCTGGACCTGGTGGTCTACGAAGCCGACACCTACCAGAGCGACAAGATCGTCTGCATCGACAACGACAACCCCTACTACCGCATGATGCACAGCAGCTGGGGCCAGAAGCTGCGCGAGGTTTTTGACAGCATCGAAGACCCGGTCTGGGACGACGCGCACACCGACATCCCGCTGAAGATGCCGGCCACGCGCCACGAGCCGCTGAAGAAGATCAGCACGCCGGATGAAAAATTAATCTAAGCCGTGCCCTCCTCTTCAAAACCGCTGGTCATTTTTTCCCACGGCAACAGTTTTCCGGGTGCTACCTACAGCGCGGTCTTCCAGAGCCTGAAAGCCCGCGGCTTCCAGGTCAAGGCCGTCGACAAGTTCGGCCACGACCCACGTTACCCCGTCACCAGCAACTGGCCGCACCTGGTGCAGCAACTCGCCGACTTCACGGCCCGCGAAGTTGAAAAGTGCGGCCAGCCAGCCTTCCTCGTCGGCCATTCGCTGGGCGGTTTCCTGAGCTTGATGTGCGCCGCGCGCAACCCTGTACTCGGCGGCCAGCCCGTCAAGGGCGTGGTGCTCGTCGACTCGCCCATCCTGGGCGGCTGGCGCGCCCGAGCCTTGAGCGTCGCCAAACGCGCGCAACTGGTCGGCGCCATTTCGCCCGGCGCCATCAGCCGCAAACGCAAAAACCAGTGGCTGGGCAAGGAAGAGGTGTTCGAGCACTTCCGCGGCAAAAAAGCCTTTGCCGCCTGGGACGAACAAGTGCTGCGCGACTACATCGAACACGGTACCTATGAAGGCACAGGCGAGGACGAAGGCAAGCAGTTGCTCAGCTTCGACCGCGATGTGGAAACCGCGATCTACAACACCCTGCCTGACAACCTGGAAGCACTACTCAAACGCCATCCACTCAAATGCCCCGTGGCCTTTATCGGTGGGCGGCAGTCGGCCGAGATGAAGCAGGTCGGGATGGCGATGACCGAGAAGGTCACCAAGGGGCGGATCATGATGCTCGATGGGAGCCATCTGTTCCCGATGGAAAAACCGCTGGCGACGGCGGCGGCGATTGAGGCGGCTTTGCGGAATTTTGGGGCCTAGCCGGGGGCGGATTTTGCGTCCGCCCTGGCCGGCACACCTAATGCCAGTTGGCCGCCAGCACAGGCGCGAGCGCCGTTTGCTGTGAAGCCGTCAAGCTTGTTTGGCCCATGGCCGGCGGCGCAAATGAGGCCATGGCCTGCACCAGGTTCTGCACCTGGCTATCCAGCAGCAGCTTGCCGTCGCCGGACTTGATTTGCTCGACGTGGTACTGGCTGCCCAGATACCAGTTCTGCACGGTGGCTTTGTCGGCGGTGCCGATGATGCTGACCTGCAGGTCGTTGCCGGTTTTGCCAAACCACAGTTGATTGGCGTTGACGCCACTTAGGAATTGCAGCACGTCGGTATTGCCCGCCGTCGCATCATTTTCCTTGACGATGTCACTGCCGTTGCCGCGCCCAATCACGTAACTGTCGCTACCGGCCCCACCGATCAGAGTATCGTTGCCATCGCCGCCGCTCAAGGTGTTGGCGGCGGCATTGCCAACCAGGACATTGTTCAGGGTGTTGCCCGTGCCGTTGATGGCCGCCGTTCCAAGCAGCGTGAGGTTTTCTACATCGGTGACCAGCGTGTAGCTGATCGCCGAATAGACAAGGTCCGTACCCTGGCTGGCTTGCTCGACGACGACGTCGCCGGCGTTGTCCACGAYGTAGRCGTCGTYRCCCAAACCACCCACCAGGGTGTCCGCGCCGGCAAGGCCGTCGAGCCTGTCGTTGCCGCCGCCGCCGAGCAGGACATTGTTCAGTGCATTGCCCGTGCCRCTGGTGGCGGCCGYKCCRAKCAGYGTCAGRTTTTCCAYATTGGCGCCCAGCGTGTARTTGATCGCCGAAYAGACRRTRTCCGTGCCYTSGTTGRSCTGCTCGACAACGRYGTCGCCGACGTTGTCCACGATGTAAGCATCGTCGCCCAAGCCGCCCACCAGGCTGTCGGCACCGGCACCGCCGTCGAGCTTGTCGTTGCCCTCGCCGCCGACCAGGGTGTTGGCGGCGGTATTGCCGAGCAGGACATTGTTCAGGGTGTTGCCCAAGCAGCGTGAGGTTTTCTACATTGGCGCCCAACGTGTAGTTGATCGCCGAATAGACAATATCCGTGCCCTGGTTGAGCTGCTCGACAACAGTGTCGCCGGCGTTGTCCACGACGTAGACGTCGTCGCCCAAACCACCCACCAGGGTGTCGGCACCGGCACCACCGTCGAGACGATTGTCCGCGCCGTTGCCGGTCAGGCTGTCGTTGCCGCTGCCGCCAATGGCATTTTCGATCGTCACACCGCGTGCGATTGAAATATTGTTGGTCATCCCGGCGCCATCCGAGAAGCTGCCCGCGACCAGCGATATCCGTGACCCGGTGGCGTACCCGGACAGATCGAGGGTGTCATCGCCGCCGGCATCGTAAATGCACAGGATGGGCGCCGTATTCCGCGAAAAATCATAGACCGAACCGGCCAGGCTGGAATGAAAGCCGTAGACGGTCGCATCGCTGCGTGTGGTGAGGTTGGCGCCATAAAGCGACTGGATCGCCAGGATGTCGTCCATCAGGGGGGTTTGAGCATAAAAGCCGGCGTGCTGCGCGCCGGTAGTGCTCGCTGAAAAATAAGACATGATGGTGTACTGCTGGCTGTCCTGCATGTACGCTGCAGCCGCCGCGCCGCTGCCGTTGTAGCTTCCCGGGTGGGAGAGGCCGAGCGCATGCCCGATTTCATGCCCATACGCCATTGCGCCGTACTTTCCAAAAATGGGCGTTATCAGGTTTTTGGTTGCCAGGAAGTCGGGAAATGTGTTTAGGTTGTCGCCCCACAAATCGTTGAATACCACGCTCGCGGAAGCCAGTACATTTGCCCCTGCCAAACCAATTGAGGTATCCGCGTACGAAATATCTTCCCGGGTCTCATTTGAAAAATTGATGTTTGCTGGTGCACCGTCGCCGACACGGGTAATCCGGGTGGCAATAAGGTCGTTCCACGCATTCATCCAGTAACCGGCCATGGACTGTTGGTTGGCAGTGAGGTGCCAATATGCAGCGCCGTCGGAAACGTAAAAGTTGTATGTGATCTCGCTTCCAGCCCATTTCAAACCCAATCCGTTGAAGGTCAGGGCAGTGGCAACTTGAGCATCATTAAAAATTGGGGTTGTGGGCATGACATTCTCCTGGGTGTAGATGAAAAAAATTGCACATCGTGATCGTGGTCCGGATGCACAACGCAGCAACACCCGCCAGCCTGTATCACCCTGTCGCCATGCGTCAATGGCGGTCATGAGCCATCAATACACACAAACGCATTAACAAAACCACTATCCTGGCCGGAGCTTAAATACAAAACCAAGCCTTCGACTTACTTTCGTCACTTCTTTGTCCGCAAGAAGACAAAGCCGTAACCGGCCCCAGCAGGAAGGCGCCCATGCGCTGGAAGAAAAGTGAAAGAAAGGGGAGAAAGCGTGATGGCGACGATGAGGAGGTGAGCCGCATCGATTGACTGCGCGTTCAGATCGGAGCGTCGAAACAAGCAAGAGGCTTAGATACCCAGCACGGCGGAAAGAAAAGGGCTCAGTCCGGGCGGAACGCTCGGCCGGGCGATGAGCCGATCAGGAAAGCAGGCCTACAAAACATCCGCCGCCGACAAAGCCGGCGTCTCGGCGATCCGCGCCGAAATCGCACGGCAAGCCTCCAGCAGCGGCGCGACATAAGCCTCCTCGGGCTCCGCCTTCTGGCGGAACATCAAGGTACTCACGCTGATTGCGGCAACAGGCGCCCCGAGCCCGCCGCGTATCACGGCGCCATAACAAAAAATTCCGGCTTCGTGTTCCTCGCCGTCGATCGACCAGCCGCGCTCCTGCGTGAGCTCCAACTGCTTGCGCAGGTCGACCAGCTTCACCAAAGTGTTGTCGGTGTAGCGCGGCAAAGGCAAACCCCGCAGCAGCGGCTCCAGCACGGCAGGCTCCAGCGCCGCCATATAAGCCTTGCCGACCGCCGTGGCATGCAGGGCCACGCTGGTGCCTATGCGCGAGGCCATGCGCACCGCGCTGGGGCTTTCGAGTTTTTCGATGTAGACCATGGTGTGGCCGTTGGGCACGGCCAGGTGCACGGTCTCGCCGGTGATATCGCGCAGGCGCTTGAGTTCGTCGACCGCCGCCAGGCGCAGGTCTGAACGGCCCCAGCTGCGGCTGGCCAGCTGGATCAGGCGCGGGCCCAGCGCCAGCAGCGCGCCGCGCTCGTTCTCGACCAGCAGGCGCTCGGCCACCAGGGCCGCGACGATGCGGTGCACCGTGGGCCTGGGGTAGCCGCTGGCCTTGACCAGCGCGCCGACGTTGAGCGGCTGCTCCGAATCGGCCACGAGTTGCAGCACATGCATAAATTTCGAGAACGCGGCCGTGCCGGCGACCTGCGACGGGGCGGGCTGCGCCATCACGACACCATGTAGCCGCCGTCCACCGGCAGGATCACGCCGGTCATGAAGGCGGCCGCCGGCGTGCAGAGGAACATCGCGGCCTCGGCCACGTCCTTGGGCGTGCCCCATCGGCCCATGGGCGTGCGCGCCAGGATGGGGCCGGCGCGCGCCGGGTCGTCCTGCAGCGCCTGGGTGAGCGGCGTGGCGATCCAGCCGGGCGCGATGGCGTTGACTCTGATGCCGTCGGGTGCATAGGCAATCGCCAGCGATTTGGTGAGCTGGGCGACACCGCCTTTGCTGGCCGCATAGCCCGGCACCAGGCCGCCGCCGAAAAAACTCAGCATGGAGGCGGTGTTGACGATGCAGCCGCGGCTGGCCTTGAGGCGCTCGCGCACGGCGGTGCACACGCGCATGGTGCCGGTGAGGTTGACGGCCAGCACTTTTTCGAAGACCTCGAGGTCGTGCTCGGCGCCGCGCTGGATGATGCCGGCGCAGTTGAACACGATGTCCAGTGTGGCGATGCCGGCCAGCGCCGCGTCCAGGCTGGCCGCCGAGGTCACGTCGGCCTGGAGCACTTCGACGGCGGCATCGAGCGTGCCGTCGCCGCCGCCCAGCCCCAGTGCCGTGACTTCGGCGCCCAGCGCCGCGAGGTGGTTGGCGATCACGGCGCCTATGCCTTGCGTCGCGCCAGCGACGAGCGCGCGTTTGCCTTTGAAGAGTCCGGCCTGGTAGGTCATGCGTAGTTCCTGAAAAGATACAGCCGCGCTCAGCGGATGAATTGTTTGGTGTAGTCGGCGCCCAGCCCGACGGCCTCGAAGTGCTTGTTGCACATCTCGATCTTGGTGAACACGTCCTCGTAGCCCATGCCCTTGCCGTAGGGGTCGGTGTAGTACATGACACCGTTGACCTGGAAGTAGGTGATCATTTCCTCGACGTCCTCGGGCACATAAAGCGTGTGGGTTTCACCGGGCGGCTCGAACACATAGCTGCCCTCGGTGGCTTCCCAGTCGTGCTCCAGGTAGCGCCAGCGGCCCTTGAGCACAAAGCCGTGCACCGCTTGCGGATGGCGGTGGCGGCTCAGCACGCCGGACTTGCGCACACGCAGCAGGTTCATCCAGTAGCCCTGGCTGGCATTGAGGCACAGCGGGCGGAACCAGACGTTCTCGGCCTGCGGCACCCAGAGCCGTTCATCAGTGGGGATGGCGTGCTGCACCACGATTTCCGGCCGGACGTCCGGCGGGTTCGGGTATTGATAAGGCATCAGAGGCGTCTGGTCAGGGCTATCGACGGGCATGAGGTTCGTCCATACAGTGGATAAGCGTCCATGTTATCGAGATCAATGCCACGATGCCCACTTCGGCGCGCCAGTGACGCTCGCCGGTTCCAGCGAGGCCGAGCGCGCCTTCGAGGCCGCCGACAGCCGCCGTCAGGACGCTGGCCAAGTCGTCCAGCAACGGCAAACTGTGGGCCCTCTACGCGGCGCCGGTCGAGAAACTCAGGTCCGCCTGAGCCCTGTTTCCCCTGGGGGCCTAGTCCATCAGGTCGGCCGGCACCTTGCCGCCGTTGGCCGCCAGCTTGTTCATGACCTGCTTGTGCAACCAGATGTTCATCGTGGCGCTGTCATTCATGTCGCCCGTGTAACCCAATTCCTTCGCCAGCTCCTTGCGTTCGCCGAGGCTGCTGTCCAGGTGCAAGAGCTTCATCAGGTCGACGATGGAGGTCTTCCAGTTGAGTTTCTCCGGGTTCTTGCTGGCCATGCCATTGAGCAGGGCTTCGACGTCCACTTGCTGCATGGGCGGCGTTACGGGTGCCGGGGCAGGTGCTGCGGGTGCTGTGCCGGCGGGCGCGGCGGCGACCGGTGGCACAGGGTCGGGCGTTTGCAGCGAGGGAAATATCTTGCCGAAAATTTTGCCGAGAATGCTCATGGTGCGCCTCAGAGGTGGAGTTGAAAAATCCAGCCTAACACCGGGATGTGACGGTTCTTGTCAGACGTCACGCCAATCACGGGCATTGCGGCGCGGCGCTCAGGGGGTCGACGCACCCACACGTTTGAGCCCCGCTTCGCCGGCCCGCGCCGCCACGTCGGGTTGCCACACGACCTGGTCGTCCACGGCATAGAGCCAGCACTTCGATTTCGCTTTCGCGCACGCCTGGAAGGTCGCGGCCATTGCCTCGGGTTCGCCGGCGTTCAAATACCAGCCGCCTTTTTCCGTCACGGCGAAGGCCTTGGGCGAGGGCAAGCCGCGAAAGTGGGCATAACGCGCCTTGCCGGCATCGCTGAGCGGCACGGCGGCCATGTCGTCGGCCGCAGCAAAGCCCGAAGCCGGCGGCACCACATAGTGATGGCCCTTGAAGCGTTGCGCGTGCGACAGCAGCAAAGGCTGGCCCAGCTGCGCCGAGAGAAACTCAAACATGCGCGCATGCGATGCTTCCCGCGCCGCGGGGTTGCCACCCACCGTGGCCTTGCCTGTTTTGGTGTTGCCCAGGCCTTCCATTTGCTTGACGGGGCCGGGGCCGTCAAAGCCGTGGTAGCTGCCGGGGTAGACGACGAGGTCCACCGCCGCGTTGGCCTTGTTCTTTCGCAGGCGTTCCTGCAGCGTGACGCACTCCGGGGCCAGCGTCCAGTCGTCAAGCTCGCCGATCATGATCAGCAGCGGCACATGGACTTCATAGTTCCACATCTTGTTGTTCACCAGGCAGCCGGGGTAAAACGCCACGGCGGCACGCGGCTGCACTTTCTGCGCCTGCACGTATTTGTCAGTGGCGTCGATGGTGCTGAGCACCGTCTGCGCACCGTGCGACCAGCCCAGGACCACAATGCGTGAAGCGTCGACAGACGGCTGCTTCACCAGCCAGTCAATGGCGGCGAACACGTCCTCGCGGCGGTCGGCCTCATGGATGGTCCGAAGCTTGTTGGGCGTCTCGCAAATCGATTTCTGGCCGCGCGGCGTAAAGCTGTCCAGCACCAGCAAGTGCATGCGCTCGGCGTTGAAGTACCCGCCATACCGGAAAAGCCGTTCGGCAAAGTTGCCTTTGCTGTCCAGCCCACCGCCGCAACCGTGCAAGCCGATGACAACAGGCCGCGGGTCCTTATCGCCGGCGTCGAACCAGTAGCCGGGAATCTGCAGCTTGCCATCCTGCGACGAGATGGATACCAAGCCGCCCGCGTGCGACAGCGGTGCCAGCAGCAGGCCAAAAAGAAGAACAGAAAAATGCCGAAGCCAGCTCATGACGGTCTCCTCCTCTAGGTCTCATCCTTACCGGATGCCGGTTTTTTTTTATTCCGCCCAGACCACCAGCCCGCTCCAGGCCGTGGCCAGCACCACGATGCCGAAGGCAATGCGGTACCAGGCAAAAGGCACAAAGCTGTTGGTAGAGATATAGCGCAGCAGCCAGCGCACGCACAGCCAGGCGCTCAGGAAGGAGAACACCAGGCCGACCGAGAACAGCGGCAGGTCCGCCATGGACAGCAGCGCGCGCTCCTTGTAGAGGCTGTAGGCGCCCGCGCCTATCAGCGTGGGCATGGCCAGGAAGAAAGAAAAATCGGTGGCCGCCTTGCGTGACAGCCCCAGCAGCATGCCGCCGATGATGGTCGCGCCGCTGCGGCTGGTGCCCGGGATCATCGCCAGGCATTGCACCAGGCCCACCTTGAGCGCGTCCATCACCGTCATGGCTTCCACTTCCTGGATGCGCGCGGCGGCGGGATTGTTCTGCTGGCGCTTTTCGGCCCAGAGGATGATGAAACCGCCGATGATGAAGGTGCTGGCCACCACAACCGGCGTGAACAGATGGGCCTTGATGGCCTTGCCGAACAGCAGGCCCAGCACCACGGCCGGCACAAAAGCCACCAGCACATTGAGCACAAACTGTTGCGCCTGTTTCTCGGTCGGCAGGGCGACAACCGTCGCGCGTATCTTCTGCCAGTACACCAGGATGACCGCGAAGATGGCGCCGGTCTGGATCGCGATGTCGAAAACCTTGGCCTTGTCGTCGTCAAAACCGAGCAGCGCGCCGGCCAGGATGAGGTGGCCTGTCGAGGAGATCGGAAGGAAWTCAGTCAGGCCCTCGACGATGCCCATGATGGCGGCTTTGATCAACAGTGCTATATCCACGCTGGCTCCAAAAAAGTAGTGGGGATTATCGCCGGGCTCGACAAAGAGGCGCCGCGCGAAACCGGGGAAAATGCCCCGAGTCGCGCACAGCCCGCAGCCAGTCACGCCGACCGGCTACCCACAATAAAGGAGGAAGCACCCATGCATCGTTACATCCTCAGCAGCCTGCTGCTGCTCGCCGTTGCCGGCGCGCAGGCCGGCATGGGTTTTACCAAACTGCCGGGCCTGCAGGACGACGCCGCCATCAGCGTTTTTTATCCTTCGGCCGGCGAAGACCGCCCCATGCAGGTCGGCTCCTATTCCCTCAAAGTCGACAAAGACGGACAGCCGGTGCGCGGCAACACGCGCCTGGTCGTCATCTCGCACGGTTCGGGCGGTTCCCCCTTGACCTACACCGACCTGGCGCGCCGCCTGGTCGAAGACGGCTTCGTCGTCGCCTTTCCCCAGCACCGCGGCGACAACGCCATGGATCCCTCCTCCCCCGGTCCCGACAGCTGGAAGCAACGGCCCGGCGAAGTCTCACGCGCCATCGACGCGGTCGCGCGCGAGCCGCGCTTCGCAGCGCTGCTGTCGCTGGACAAGGTCGGCATGTACGGCATGTCGGCCGGCGGCCACACGGCGCTGACGCTGGCCGGCGGCCGCTGGTCGCCGGCCCTGTTCACCCGGCATTGCGAGGCCCACATTGCCGAGGACTTCCAGACCTGCGCCGGGCTGAGCACCCGCCTCACGGGCGGCCTGCTGGACGGCCTGAAAAAAACCGTGGTGCTGGCGGTGATACGCCAGAAGTTCAGCGACGCCACCTGGCAAAGCCATAGCGACGCCCGCATCCAGGCCGTGGTCGCCGGCGTACCGCTGGCCGCCGACTTCGACATGGCCTCGCTGGCCTTGCCGGCGGTGCCACTGGCGCTGGTCACCGCCGGGCAAGACCGGTGGCTGGTGCCGCGCTTTCACAGCGGCGCGGTGCTCGCGGCCTGCAAGCGCTGCGAACACCTGGCCGACCTGCCCGATGGCGGGCACGGCGCGCTGCTGTCGCCGCCTCCACCCGCCGATGCGATGTCCGACCTCGCCAAAGACCTGCTGCTGGACCCGCCCGGCTTTGACCGCGGCCAGCTTCCGGCGCTGGACCGCAAGATCAGCGCTTTCCTGCGCAAACAACTGATTCCCTGAAAACACGGCAATCGACAAATCGGGCGGCTGCCGGCGCGCCCTGCGCGAGCACGCGCCAATCTGGCCAGAAATAAACCATTTCGGTGCGTTTTCAGAGAGAAACGAACCAATCCGAATCATTAGTAAAACTTATCTACTCAGACATTCATTCAAAAGTAGGTCAAACCCACTATCGCTTCGGGACGGTGAAACATACATTCAGTTACACCACTCAACCCGAGGTTTTACGATGACCCACTCCGCCACCCGCCGCCCTACCCTGGCCGCCCTGACCGCCGCTGTTGTTGCTGGCGCCGCCCTGCTCTCTGGCTGCGACAACCCGCCCGACACCATCAAGATCGGCGTCGCCCAGCCCCTGTCCGGCAACCTCGCCGCGCTGGGCCAGGATTTGCACAACGGCGTGAAGATGGCTGTGGACGAGATCAACAAGGAAGGCTTCCAGATCAAGGGCAAGACCGTCAAGATCGAAATCGTCGCGATGGACGACCGCTCCGATCCCAAGGCCGGCGTGGACGTCGCCAAACAACTGGTCGATGCCGGCGTGGTCGCCGTGATCGGCAACCTCAATTCCGGCGTCAGCATCCCGGCCGCGCCGGTCTATGCCGAAAAGCACATCGCCCAGCTCGCCATCTCGACCAACCCCAAGTTCACCGAACTCGGCCTGGACACCACCTTCCGCCTGGTCGCCAACGACAACCTGCAGGCCCGCGCCATCGGCTCCTTCGCCGCCAACCAGCTCGAGGCTGCCAAGTTCGCCGTGGTCGACGACGGCACCACCTATGGCAAGGGCCTGGCCACCGGTGCGGCCGCCGAACTCAAGAAGGCCAACAAGGAAGTGGTCGTCACCTACTCATCCGACGACAAGACCACCGCCTTTGACGACCTGGCTGCCAAGATCAAGGCCGGCAACGTCCAGGTCATCGTCTCCACGCAGGGCGACTTCCAGATCCTGGCGCTGATAGAAGCGCTCAAGAAGATCGACTACACGCAGCAGGTCAGCATCCTGGGCGGCGACACCATCAAGACCACCAACATGCTCAAGGGCAGCGACACGGTCAAGGGCATCTACACCACCTCGCCCATCCTGGACGCCAAGGAATTCGTCAACGGCAAGGCCTTCCTGACCAAGTACCAGGAAACCTTCAAGATGGAGCCGGCCTACGGCGGCCATTACACCTACGACGCCATGTACATCCTGGCCGGCGCCATGAAGCGCGCCAATTCCGTCAAGCCCGAAAAAATCACGCAGACCCTGCGCACCTTCGACGGCTACGCGCCCATCACCGGCTCCATGAAGTGGGACAACGTGGGTGAGCAGCGCTACGGCGTGGTCGGTGTCTACGCCATCCGTAAGGGTGTCTGGGACCTGCAGCTGCGCTCCGACCGCTGGTAGGCTAAGCTGGCGGTCGCCATGACCGAGCCCACCTCCACCCCATCGTCCGCTGCCGCCACGCCCGCCCGGGTCCTTGAGTTCTGGCTCGGCGACGGCATTGACAAGGAATGGCCCACACAGGACCTCGGCAAGCGCTGGTTCGGCGGCGGCGCCGAGCTCGACGCCGACATCCGCGCGCGCTTCGGCGATGCGGTGCAGGAAGCCGTGGCCGGCGGCCTGCGGGACTGGGAGCAAAAGCCCCTCACCCGCCTGGCCCTGGTGATCCTGCTGGACCAGTTCACCCGCAACGTCTTTCGCGGCCAGCCCCAGGCCTTTGCCGGCGATGGGCGCGCCCAGCAGCTGGTGCTGCAGACAATCGCGGCCGGTGAAGACCTGGCCTTGCCCTGCGTCGGGCGGGTCTTTCTCTACATGCCGCTGATGCATGCCGAAAGCCTGGCCTTGCAGGACGAATGCGTGGCGCGTTTTACCCGCCTGCAGGCCGACGCGCGCGACTCACTCAAACAGCGCCTGCAAGGCAACCTGGACTTCGCGCGGCAGCACCGGGACATCATCGCGCGCCTCGGCCGCTTCCCTTACCGCAACGCGGCCCTGGGCCGGGCCGATACGCTCGAAGAGCAGGATTTTCTGCTCAAGGGCCCGCGCTTCGGGCAGTAGGCAATAGCCGTCAGGCACCCACCACGCCGCCTTTTTTGAATCCAGCATCGCTTCCGCCGCGTATCAGCAGCAGGACGAGCCGCGCCATAGCGCCCGCAACAAAGGCCAGGGGTCGTCCGCCATGCCGGCCTGCCGGTCCACAACCACCGAGGAGTTACACCATGATGACCCGTCCCCTCAGCTTCACCGCCTTCACGTCCCTGCTTGCCGCCACCCTGCTCACAGCCTGCGGCAGCATGTCGCCCATGCAACCGATGTATTCGCAGGCCGGCCTGCCCGCCGCCGTCCAGGTGCCCGCCGGCAACAAGGTCGCCATGGAAACCGTGGGCGTCGGCGAGATCACCTACCAGTGCAACCCTAAAAAAGACATGGCCGGCCAGTTTGAATGGGTCTTCGCCGGCCCCGACGCCAAACTCATGGACCGCGGCGGCAAGCAGGTCGGCAAGTACTACGGCCCGCCCGCCACCTGGGAAGCCATGGACGGCTCCAAACTGACGGGCGCACAAGTCGCCGTCACCCCCAACGGCAGCGGCAACATCCCCACCCAGCTCGTCAAGGGCAACCCGGCCATGGGCAGCGGCGCCATGAGCGGTGTCACCTACATCCAGCGCGTGGACACCCGCGGCGGCATCGCCCCCGCCATGCCCTGCGCCGCCGGCAACGCGGGCGCGAAACAGCTCGTCCAGTACCAGGCCGACTACATCTTCTACAAGGCGATGTGAGGCCAGGCCCTCCATCCTTGAATCGCCGCTTTCCCCTCCGAAGGTGGGCCACCGGCCCGAACGTCAGGCGGGACCGGTTTTCAGGCCCGCAGGCTTGCCCTGCGGGCTTTTTTGCGTCCGCCCGAACTACTTCCACCGTGCCGTCAAGCGCCCCGGAAACCCGCTGTCAGCAAGCCTGCGCGGCGTCCTACAGCGCTTTTTCATTCCCCGCGTTTTACTGGCATGCAACAACAGGCAGAAGCCAAAACAAGGCCAGCAATGGCCAGAACCGGGGGTCTCATGAAAAGCACGCACAACGTCCTGTGGGCTTACAGCAAAAGTGCTGCCGTCACCGCAGCCATGATCACCGGCACCGCCGCGCTCATGGTCGCGTGCTCCGGCGTCGCGCCGCTGCCCAAGGAGTACAGCCAGGACCAGCTGGACGCGCAGGTCGTCGTGCCGCCCGGCCATGTCGTCGCGCTTGAAACCACCGCCAGCGGCCTGCTGTACTACGAGTGCCGGGCCAATGCCACCACCGCCGGCACCATAGGCTGGGTGCTGGTGCGGCCCGAAGCCGACCTGCTCGACCGCACCGGCAAGACCGTCGCGAAATATTCCGGCCCGCCCGCCACCTGGACCCACATCGACGGCTCCAGCGTTGTCGGCACCCAGGTCGCCCTGGCCCCCCGCGTGGGCGCCACCAACCTGCCCCAGCAGCTGTCCACCGGCGCACCCGGCGCCGCACCCGGCTTGCTGCAGAACGTCAGCTACATCCAGCGCGTCAAGACCAAGGGCGGGCAGGACCTCAGCAAATCCTGCACCCAGGCCGACATCGGCGACAAGCTCACCACGTCCTACCAGGCTGATTACATTTTCTGGAAACCCGCCTGAGGCGGTAGTACCGGCGCGCCCTCAAAAGCGCGTCCGTCCATGGTTGTTCAGCAGCCATGGACGCAAAGCCCGCAGGCACCCACCTGCGGGCTTTTTCTTTTTTGCAGAGCGCCGACCCTGCCGACGTTTCCCCGCACCTTGTCCCTCCGGCCACCTACAGACGTGCCTCCGCGCCAGGGATTTACTGGGGTGTGACACCACCATCCGCCGCCATTGGAACCCCTTGTGAACATCCAGACTCAAGCCTCTCGCGCCTTTCCCAGCCTGCTGCGAAGCGCGCTGCTGCTGGTTGCCGTGGCTGCGCTAGGCGCCTGCGGCTCGCGCCCCAACCTTCAGCCATCCCAGCAAAACCTGCCCGAATCCGTGCGCGTTCCCCCGGGTCACATCGTGGTGCTTGAAGCGCAGGGCCGGGGCGACCTGCTCTATGAATGCCAGGCCGTCAAACGCGCCCCCTATGAATACGCCTGGCTGCTGCTGTCCCCGGGCATCAGGCTCGCCGACGGCGCGGGCAACACCGTGACCTACTACCCCGGCGCGCGTGCGCGCTGGGTGCACAGCGACAGCTCCAGGGTCAGCGCACGGGAACTTGTCGAGATGCCCGGCGATGGCCGAAGCCTGCCCTTGCTGCGCGCCATGGCGGGTCCCTCCGACACCCCGGGCATGCTCGCCAACATCAGCTACATCCAGGCCCGCCGTACTGTGGCCGGCATAGTGGCCAACCCGCCCTGCACAGCCGCCATCCTGGGCATGCGCGTCTCCGTGCCCTACGAGGCCGACTACCTCTTCTGGCAGCCGGCGGCCTGAGTCTTTTCTTTACCAGCATGAGCCGCGGAACCGGCTTTGCCGGGCCGCAGGCGGGCGGCCCCTTTCTCCGTGCAAGGGGCAGGGAGCCGCCGCAGGCTCGAAGTGCGCGACCGTGGGGGCGACCTCCCGGCGGCCATAAAAAAAGCCCGCTGGAAGCGGGCTTTTGGTTGCCTCAGACAGGCTTAGCGCTGGTAGTAAACCGGTGCCGGACGATAGCCAGGGCCGTAACCGTAGCCGGGGCGCGGCCCCTGCACGTAGTAGCCGCCATGGTGCCTGTGGCCGTGGCGCGGGCCGTAGTACACGGGCTGCGGATAGTAAACCGGTGCCGGCTGCACATACACGGGGCGCGGGTAGTAGACCGGCGCCGGCTGCACGTAAACGGGGGCGGGCTGGACATACACCGGTTGCTGGTACACCGGGTAGGCGTTGGTGACACCTACCGCCACACCCGGAGCAGCGATGCCCACGGAAAACGACACGTTGTCGCGGGCCTGGGCAGCACCTGCAAAGCCCAGGGCGGCCACGGCCAGCGTGGCGGCGGCGCCTGCCAGTGCGAGGGAGCGGTTTGCTTTGATGGCTGTCTTCATAAGATTTCTCCTTAGGAGGGCAGGAAATGCCCATGTGCTTATTAAACGCAGGCCACCTGTAATGGCATACCGCACGCACCGTGAAGAGAGTAGCGAAACGTAACCCTCCTCGGGTAAGCCCTAAAATCAGTTCATGACCTCTCCCGCCCCTGCCTCAGCCCCCGCCGACAAAGAAATCCACAAGCCCAGCAACTTCCTGCGCCAGATCATCGAAAAAGACCTGGCCGAAGGCACTTATGCCAGCCGCCGCTGGGGCGGCAGCCCCGGGGACGCCGCCCATCACGCCGCCGGCCAGCCCGACCCCGCCAAGGTGCGCCTGCGCTTTCCGCCCGAGCCCAATGGCTACCTACATGTGGGGCACGCCAAAAGCATTTGCCTGAACTTCGGCCTGGCGCGCGACTACGGCGGCGTCTGCCACCTGCGCTTTGACGACACCAACCCCGAAAAAGAAGACACCGAATACGTCGACAGCATCATCGACGCCGTCAAATGGCTGGGTTACGACTGGGCACAGATCGGCAACAGCAAAGGCGACGACAAGGCCTACCAGGCCAGCGACTACTTCGACTTCATGTACCGCGCCGCCGAATACCTGATCGAAAGCCGCAACGCCTACGTCGACGAACAAAGCGCCGAAGAAATGCGCCACAACCGCGGCGACTTCGGCCACCCCGGCACCAACAGCCCCTTCCGCGGCCGCACACCCGACGAGAACCTGGCGCGTTTCCGCGAAATGCGCGACGGCAAGCTCGCCGACGGTGCCGCCGTGCTGCGCGCCAAGATCGACATGGCCTCGCCCAACATCAACATGCGCGACCCGGCCATCTACCGCATACGCCGCGCCCACCACCACAACACCGGCGACAAATGGTGCATCTACCCCATGTACACCTTCGCCCACCCGGTCGAAGACGCGCTCGAGCAGATCACCCACAGCATTTGCACCCTGGAGTTTGAAGACCAGCGCCCTTTTTACGACTGGCTGCTCGACCGCCTGGCCGAAGGCAAGCTCATCGCCACGCCGCACCCGCGCCAGTACGAATTCGCCCGCCTCAACCTCAGCTATGTGCTCACCAGCAAACGCAAGCTGGCCCAGCTCGTCAATGAAAAGCGCGTCAGCGGCTGGGACGACCCCCGCATGCCCACCATCGTCGGCCTGCGCCGCCGCGGCTACACACCCGAAGCTTTGCAGCTCTTCGCCGAGCGCATAGGCGTCACCAAAAGCGACAGCTGGATCGACTACAGCACCCTCGAAGGCGCGCTGCGCGACACGCTGGACCCGATTGCCCCGCGCGCCATGGCCGTGCTCGACCCCGTCAAGCTCGTGCTCACCAACTGGGACGAAGTCATGGGCGCCGGCAAGCTCGACGATTGCAGCGCCCCCGTGCACCCGCACCACGAAGACATGGGCAAACGCCACTTCAAGATCGGCAAGGAAGTCTGGATTGAACGCACCGACTACGAAGAGACCCCGCCCAAAGGTTTCTTCCGCCTGTTCCCGCCCCACGTCAACGCCAGCAAGCAGGCCATCGCCGGCAGCAAGGTCCGCCTCAAATACGGCCACGTCATCGAATGCACAGGCGCCGTCAAAGACGCCGACGGCAAAGTGACCGAAGTCCACGCCACCCTGATCCCCGACACCAAGAGCGGCACCCCCGGCTCCGACGCCATCAAGGTCAAGGGCGTCATCACCTGGGTAGGCGTCAACGACGCCGTCGAAGCCGAAGTGCGCCTCTATGACCGCCTGTTCACCGCCGAACACCCCGGCACCGGCGACAAGGATTTTCTCGACGAACTGAACGCCGACAGCCTCAAGACCGTGAAGGCTTATGTCGAGCCTTCACTGGCCAAGGTACCTGCCGGAACGCGTTTTCAGTTTGAGCGGCATGGGTACTTTGTGACGGACACTGTTGACCACAAGGACGGCAAAGTCGTGTTCAATCGGGTGACGGGGATGAAGGATTCATTTGGAAGGTAATCTGGATAGGTGACTTACCTTTGAATGCCCGCTACGATCAACCGAGCGAAAAAGGCGCCTAGCGCCTAAACCAACAAGGCCGAACGATGTTGACGAGACTTAGAGTTCAAGGATTCAAAAGCCTGTTGGATGCCGAGGTGAGATTCGGGCCATTTACTTGCATAGCAGGCGCAAACGGCGCGGGAAAATCTAACCTTTTTGATGCAATATTGTTCCTACGAGATCTAGCGGACCACTCAATCGTTGAGGCTGCGCATAGAGTTAGGGATCGCTCAGGAAGCAAGCGAGGGGACTTGCGGTCACTATTCACAAAGACCGCGAGCTCCAGTTTGTCAAACATTGCGCTGGAAGCCGATCTGATAGTTCCAGACGAAGTCACAGATGATTTCGGAAGAAGAGCTAAACCTAGCGCCACTTTTTTGACATACCAGATTGAACTGAAATACGTAAGCGACGACGAATACAGCGAGCGCATCGAACTGGTATCCGAACGCCTCACTTACTTACCAAGAAGCAACGCAAAAAAGCGCATCGGTTTTGACTGCTCCAAAGATTTTTTCGGTACCGCTCTTCTAGGAGAACGTCGCGCTCCGTACATAACCACAGACGAGGCGACCTCAATAATTAGCATCAGTCAAGATGGAAATGCTGGACGACCTTCGCAGGTTCCAGCAAAGAACTCGCCTCGTACTGTTCTTGGGTCAGCCAACACAGATGAACGACCGACAGTGTTGGCGGCTCGAAGAGAAATGCAAAGCTGGAAGCTCCTTCAGTTAGAGCCTTCAAGCCTCAGATCGCCCGATGAATTTTCTGACGACCCTCATATCACTTTTGACGGGGCACATATTCCGTCTACATTGGAGCGATTAAAAAGAAATGAAGAGATCTCCAATCGTGTAGCGACTCTTCTCCCCGAGGTGCGTTCTATCAGCGTAGATGTCGATAACACGAGAAGACTCAAAACACTTTTACTGGAGCAGCGAAACGGTGTCGTTCACAAAGCTCGAGCGCTATCGGACGGGACACTTCGATTTCTTGCGCTAGCCGCAATGGCCTTCGATCCCGAATCTAAGGGACTCATTTGCCTTGAGGAGCCTGAGAACGGCATTCACCCATCCCGAATAACAGCAATTTTGGAGCTTCTGAGAGAGATGGCGGTTAACCCGCTAGCTGCGGTGGGACCCGAGAATCCTTTAAGGCAAGTAATCGTCAATACCCACTCGCCAGTGGTAGTTAGAAATTTGGTTCCGGATGAATTGCTCGTCGCGGTCCCGGTGAGACGGCAGCGCTCTTCATTTACAGCCTATGGAGCAATTGCTAATTCTTGGCGAGTTGTCCATCAAGATTACAACGCAGAATTAACGCCCCCCGTAAGCTTGTCGGAGTTACTTGACTACCTTCAAAATGCTGACACCGTCGATCCAGAAAATGACTTGAGAGGTGGACGCTTATGGCAATTGGCTGCTCAACAAGCGACTTTCGATTTTCCAACTGTGTCTGAGGATTGAAACCTTGACCTTAATTAACATGGTCCTGGTATGCGATGGCACCTCCGATGCAGGTTTGGTAAACATTGCCCAGTGGGTGACAGATACAGAGTTTCCCGACTTAACTTTTCGGATGTTTGCGGCAAGAGAGGTAATCCCTGCACATGGCGCATTGTCCGATCGATTGCAAAGAGCATTCGAAGCCTATTCCCCTGACATCATCATTTGTCACCGCGATGCCGAAGCGATGACTTTAGAAGGTCGATCTGCCCAGATAGATGCCGCTCGGCTCGCAGCAAATCTCACGGTCCCAGTTGTCACAGCAGTGCCTGTAAGAATGATCGAGAGCTGGCTTTTGATGGATGAGATAGCGATTCGATGCGCCGCCGACAACCGCAACGGAACGGTTCAGTTGAATTTGCCGCGACATACAGTCATCGAAACATTGGCGGATGCTAAGGAGACATTATTTGCTGCGCTAAGGGCGGCATCAGATCTGCCTACTCAACGACTGCGAAAATTTA
This sequence comes from Polaromonas sp. P1_G2, assembly GCF_056405515.1. Taxonomy (NCBI): domain Bacteria; kingdom Pseudomonadati; phylum Pseudomonadota; class Betaproteobacteria; order Burkholderiales; family Comamonadaceae; genus Polaromonas; species Polaromonas sp. P1_G2. The sequence goes on along the minus strand of NZ_JBFUBY010000051.1, from coordinate 1,479 downwards.
ATCATCACCGCGCCAGATCACGTGTCACTGAATTCATAGACGATTTCTCCCCACTTCGCAACCTATCGAGTTTCCGAGCCTTCGAAGCCCACCTAATAGCTGCTGTAGTCACTCATCGACTGACGCATTAGCCGCTTCCCATGCATCCACACTCAAGCCCACTCTCCATCCTCGCTCGCTACGCTCAAGGCGAGCGCTCTTTCGTATCCCTTGATCTGGACGACGCGGACCACGACTTCTCTGGCGCGACGCTTGCAGGCGCGAACTTCAGTGGCTGCTTTATCACCGCCAGTTTCAGGGGCGCGAACCTGGAGCGCGCCATCTTCAAGAACGCCAACGTCAAGACCTGCGATTTCACGGGCGCCAATCTGCAAGGCGCCTGCTTTGAAGGTTCGCCGATTGATGGCGTGATCTTTACAGGGGCGAATCTCGTCGGCGCGTCCTTCCTGGGAGCGTCGGAACAAAGCCATGTTTACGCCGCAGGCGAGTTGCCACAGCAGGACGCAACCTGAGCTTGCAAGCGGGCCTGCGGTCTAATCACCCCATGCCAAGCCCGAATGTCAGCCCCGCAGCACCCCGCCTCATCTGCTTCAACAAACCCTACGGCGTTCTAAGCCAGTTCACGCCGGAAGGCCGCTGGCGCGGGCTCAAGGATTTCATCGCCCTGCCCGGCGTCTATGTGGCCGGGCGGCTGGATGCCGACAGTGAGGGCCTGCTGCTGCTGACCAGCGACGGCCAGCTTCAGGCGCGCATCAGCGACCCGCGTTTCAAGATGCTCAAGACCTACTGGGTGCAGGTCGAGGGTGAGCCGAGCGACTCCGCGATGGACGCGTTGCGCGGCGGCGTGTTGCTCAACGACGGCCCCACGCGGCCCGCGAGCGCGGAGCGCATGGAGGCCCCGTCCGGCCTGTGGGAGCGTGAGCCGCCGGTGCGGGTGCGCAAGGCGATCCCGACCTTCTGGATATCACTGGGCATACGCGAAGGCCGCAACCGCCAGGTGCGGCGTATGACGGCAGCCGTGGGCCACCCGACCTTGCGGCTGATACGTTCATCCATAGGCCCTTATGCGCTAGACGGCCTGGCGCAAGGCACCTGGCGTGAAACCGAAGAGCGGGCGGACGCCGGCTGAGCATTTCAGCGGATTCGAAGGCCGGCGAGGTCTTTGGAAACAAACTGAAACAGCACCGGTTTTGGTGAATTGTTGCCCTCCCATTCGACGGCCAAACGCACGGCCGCCCGTATGATCGGCCGGTTCAAATTCAAAACTCAAAAGGACGTTCCCCATGGCTGCTGCGCGCACGATCCACGCCGACCTCTGGCGGGTGTTTTTGCTGACCCTGGCATCGCTCTTTCTCATTCCGGCGGTCACGCTGGTTTTCACGCACTACGCGCTGCAGTCTGAGGACAAGGACTTCATTCAGCGCGTCAGTTCCCAAATCAACGCCGCCAAAGACATGACGCCGGCGCAGAAGGCGGACG
>NZ_JBFUBY010000050.1:0-18275 GCF_056405515.1 Polaromonas sp. P1_G2 | reverse complement strand
GCGTTTCACCGCGCGCGCGATCGACACCGCAGATGTCGGGTCGAAGGTCTGCTGCGGCGTGGCCACATCACGCACGTAATCGAGCTCGGCGGCCACGATAGGCAGATCCCGCTGTTTCGCCTCGATCAATGGCAGCCCGAAAGACTCCAGCAGCGACGGGTAGATCAGGGCACGCGCGCCGACGTAAAGATTATCTGTGTCAGAGAGTGGCACGGCACCGATATTCGATATCTGCAAGCCGTGTCGGGTCGACAAATCGCGCAGTTCCCGGCACAGTCTGGGGAACGCGACGTCATCCACAGTCAGGCGCAATGTCGGGAAGAGGCCTTCCTCCGCCAGCAGGCGCCAGGCCTCCAGCAGGCGCCCGTGGTTCTTGTGCGCTTCGCCGGAAGCGACGTACACGAAATCCGCAGGCGGCTGAGAAACCGGCATGGCCAAGACATCGGATGGGACTTTCTCTGCGCCGAACGGAATCACCTCGACAGGCACTCGGCCACGTGTCTTCTGCTCCAGGAGTCGCTTCATGGAGGCCGTCTGCACAACATAAAGATCGGCATTGGCAAGTTTGCTTTTGAACCATAGCCGCTCCAACTGCAGCCTGAGCCGGGTGGTAAACGACAGCCGACCCAGACCGACGGCTTCGACCAGATAGCGGTTCTGCACAAATACAACCACGGGACAGCGCAGCGCGAAAAGCGGGGGCAAATTGCCGAAGCACAGCACGACGTCCTCCGCGCGTGCATTCGATCGGAGCCATTTCTCGGCGAGGAACCTGCCGGCGACAGTTGGCGGGACTCTACGGACTTCGATGCCGGCAGCCATGCCCGATGGCAGCACCATGCGCCGATCCACCTGTGCAACGGTATTCAACGGAGGCCGGACAGCGCTCAACAACGCGGACAGGAGCGTTTTCCCGCCGCCGCCATGGATATTGGGGCCATGAATGATCAGGCGATTAGCCATCTGCGTTCACGCTTCCTGCGACCGCGCACGCAGCCACGCATCACCTGCGATATGCGGATGCGGTGCTTCAGCAACGTGACGGTCGTCGATGTTCATAGCATGTCCGCGCTGGCCGCTCGATGGCGGCAGGCGTCAGGCGCGTATTTACTTTCCAGCGTGCCCTTGTTGGCCATGACGTAGGGGTTACGTGAACGTGTAAGGGACGATGTGCAGACCCAAATGATTTTCCGCGATGAGACAGCGCCCGCCTTTGCCGCCTCGGCGAGCGGCAACAGCCCCGCGCCCGCTTCAATCATGGGGATGAACTTCAGGCTTTTCCCTCCGCCACCGATCTCTGCAAAGGTCAATGTAATTATTCCTGTTGGTGCGGCGATCTCGATTGCCAGCTGGTTCTTGAGCACCATCGGCACCCATGTTGCATCGAATGCGACTCCCTTGAGGGCATTGCTATCCACCAGCGCCTGTACATTGGCTGCCAATGGCAACGCGGCGGCCACTTGCTGGCGTATCCGGCGGCTTTCGAACGCCGCTGGAAGGTGGGAGATAACCAGCACCACCAGCGACAGCAGAGCCGCCACATCCAACAGGGACCGTGATTTTAGGTCAGGAAATTTCAATTTTAAGGAAACCCATGGCCATGAACAATGATGTTTGAGACAAGACCGAACGCTTTGTAAGCGAGATATACATGAGTTGCCAGGACGCCGGCGTTTAGCCCGCCATTCACCCTGAGTCCGTAATACAGGAAGATGAAGTAGCCGAGCATGTTCAGGCGCGAGCCGCCCAGGATCGCGATGCCGATCATCACGGGCAGGAAGCTCAGCATCGGCCCGATCAGCCTTTTCGCATAAAAACACGAGAATCCAAACAGAATCAGGACGGGTACCAGCGAGGTGAAGCTGAATGCCTCGCGCGTAGCAATATAGGTATTTAGTTTCCAGAGCAGGTAGTTGGACTTGAATACGAGGGCCACTGCAATCAGCCCAACGGGCAATGCGAGCTTAAGCCAGGTACTCCGATGCAATTCACCCTTCTCGACCTTTGCAAAAAAGCCGGACAACCAGACCCCCAGCCATAGGAGGAACATCGAGAAATGGGACCAGATCGACATGAACGAAAACACGAACATGCGGACGGGCTTTCCGGTGCTCAGCAGCGCCAGAACCAGCAACAGAAATCCAAACTTGAGACGCTCGGCGGCAAAATAGAGAACCAAGACATAGAAGTTCGTGGCCACGATTGCGGCGGCAATCCGGATATCGGCACCCCAGGCCAGAAACAGCCGCGTTGAATATGCCGCCAGGATGCCGTTGCATACCGACATCAGGAGATTTTTGTCGATTTCGAGAGTGCTACCCAATAGGGAAACCAGGTAGTGCACCCCCTCCGCGCCGGATATTCTCGACTGATATGCTAGCTGGCCGGCCTCCCAACTCATCCCAGGCAAAATACTGTAAGCGCTGTGATAATTGGCCTGGTCCGCTTCAGTATAAAAACCGGAGAGGGCTAGGCTTCCGCAGAAGACCAGGAAACCCAGCAGTAAACACACGAACTCCTGGCTTTCGCAGTCCGATCGGGATGCATTATTCATGGCAGGGCGTTGCTCACTTGAGCATTATCATCTTCTTGACGAGCGAAGCCGGCAGGAGCCGCTTTATCGTCGACCTGAACACCGAACTGATGACGCGTCCCCAAAAGTAAAGGCGGATCAATGGGCGCGTCCGCCCCTTGCACACGGCATCCCGGGACGCCAATATCGTCCTGACGCGGTTGCCTTCGGACAAGCCGCCGGTCAGTACGCTCGAGACAATTTGCTCGGTCTTCAGGAAACCGGCACCCGCAAGGTAAGCATGGTAAAAAAACTCCAGGTCGGCAGCAATTCGGTTCGCGATATTGAACGAATGTTCACGGTGGTAGCCGGCCTCGACAAACGCCGACTGATGCGAGAACTGCATGCCCTGCCAGAGCCTGGCCGGCGTTCCGGGTTGCTCGATCCGCTTGAAATCCGGATACCTGATTTCCACACCACCATAGATCACCGTATTGCCTCCAGTCGGGACAGAAAAAATTTTCGTCAACGTATCCGAAGAATGAAACTGGTCACCGGCATTCATGAAATTGATCCATGCACCCGTTGCCAGCCGCAGCCCCTTGTTCATGGCGTCGTAGATGCCCTCGTCCTTCTCGCTGCGCCAGCAGGAAATTCTGTCCGCATACTTCCTGACTATTTCCAGGGTGCCGTCGGTGGAGCCACCGTCGATGACGATATATTCGAGGTGCGGATAGTCCTGGCCCAGCACGCTGCGAATGGTGGCTTCGAGATGCATCTCCCCGTTGAAGACGACGGTCACCACCGAAACCTTGGGTGGCCCATCGGTCGCGCCCGCAACGTCGTGCCCTACCGACGTCACCGCGAGGCCTCCCGCCGCAACAGCCGTAACAGTCCGACTGCGGCCCAGCCCAGCCCGACTGCGAACCAGAGGGTCAATAACCGGCATACGAGTGTCAATAAAAGCGCATCGGATATCCCAAACCCGTAGCCAACCAGCAGTGCCACCAGCAAGGCCTCGGTGGTGCCCAGTCCGCCCGGCAGAAACGAAATCGCACCGACGACGATGGCGGCAGCATATATTCCGATCGAATCGCCGAAACCGATGGAAGTTTGCGGGACTATCTGTGCCAAAACAAAAAGCGTCGTGCATTCCGCACCCCAGGCCAGAAAGCCCAGCAGCAAACCACCGGCCAGTCGGCGCAATGTCAGGAGCTGCTTCGCCGACAACGTCGCATTCACGATTGCATCACCGATAGCGTCCAGGCGCGGTTTGCGAACGAAGGGAATCCGAAATATCCTGCGCAGCTGCTGCGCATCGAGCACCGCGATTGCGAGGACAACCACCGGCACGCACAGTCCGGCTATCGCCAGCATGGTGCCGTAACCCTTGGCCTGGAAACCGAGGAACACTAGCGCGAGACATACAAAAACACCGAGGTCGGCGAGGCGCTCGACAAAGAATGCCGCCGCCACGGCGCTCAATGGAATTCCGTAACGGCCGTAGTAGGTCACCTTCATCAACTCACCAACCTTGCCGGGGGCAAGCGTGTATGCGAACCCGGCAATATAGGTCAGTACACCGAAAAACGGTGGAAAGTCGTAACCCAGCTGCTGCAGGTACATGCGCCAACGCACTGCCCGTATGACATAGCTGGTGAACGCAAGCGCGATCACGCAGGCATACACGCCGTAGGCCTGGGGCAACGCCCGGAGATCAACCTTCCTCAGGTCCCCCTGGAACGCGAGGAAACATGCCAGGAAAAAAGCTGCAATCGCCGCGTGTGGGAGGTACGCAACCCAACGCGACACCGGTTTTTTCATCGTTGCCACGGCCGTCGCAAGCGCAGCTGCCTCATTCGAAATTTACCCGCTCAAGCTCGACGACCAATGGCCGCTTCAATGTCTGGGTGTGGATGTTGCCCACGTACTCGCCGAGGAATCCGATGACCATCAGTTGGATAGACCCGAAGAAGAACATGCCGATGACGAGCGGGGCAATCCCCAAGCTCATTTCGTCCCAGTGCAGGATCTTGACGACAACATACATCACCGCGATCAGCAGGCTCAGGAGCGATGCCATGAAGCCAAAGATGGTGCATATCCGTAGCGGCAGCTTGGAATGCGTGGTGATGCCAAGCATGCCGATGTCATACAAGGTGTAGAAATTATTCTTGGTGATCCCACGCGACCGCACCGGCTGGTCGTAGGGATACAGGTACTTGGAGAAACCGACTTCGCAGATCAGTCCGCGCCAGTAGGGATAGGCATCGTCGATCGAGCGGATCGCGTCAATCACGCGCCGGTCGTACAGCCCGAACCCCGTGAAGTTCTTGACCAGCTGCACTTCCGACAGCTTGGTGACGAGCGCATAGTACGTCTTCCGCACAAGGAAGAACACCGGCGATTCGGCACTCGTCTTCTTGATGCCCAGCACCATCTTGTATTCACCCTTTTCCCATATGCGCACGAACTCGGCAATCAGTTCAGGCGGATCCTGGAGATCGGAGACCAGCGAAAAGACGGCGTCGCCCCTGGCTTGCTTCATGGCGTAGACGGGTGAACGGATATGGCCGAAATTTCGTGAATTGACGATCAACTTGATGCGCTTGTCCACCGCGCAGAGCCGCTTTACGATGGCCGCAGTCTGGTCGCTCGAGGCGTTGTCGATCACGATATGCTCGTAGTCGTACTCGGGAAGCTGAGCCTCGAAGACCGTCCTCACCCGCGAGATCAGCTCTTCGATATTGCCCTCTTCATTGAAGGCAGGGGTAACAATACTGATGAGTTTTTTCATGTCGCACGTCCGTAGAGGATTTTTTCGGACTCTCCGAGTATGCAATCCATCGAACCGAAAGCGGGACGATATCCGTATTCCTCGGCAGCCCGGCTTTCCGAGTAATAGTTGACTTTTCCGCCGCGCCCGGAAGCCGGCGTGTCCGCGGCTATGTTGTACTGCAACCCGAAACGCTCCTGCAAGGCCGCGAGCAGGGAAAGCTTGTCTACTGGCGCCCGACTGTAGCAATCGATGGCCCCATTGCCCGGCGGCGCTTTCAGCACCGCCTTGACCAGTTGCATGAAATCGACCGGATGAAGGTAGTCGCGCATCATGTTGCCGGCCGACACCGTCAACGGCGTACCGCTTTCGATCGCACGTATCGCATCCGCCATCAGATAGCTCGCCGACATATCCTGAGTATGGCTGAAGTAGCTAAAGACGCGCAGGTCGATTATCGCGTCATCCGGCCTGGCGCGATGGCGGCATTCGGCGTAGAGCTTGGCCACGCCGTACCAGTCACCGGGGCACAGGCGATTGATGGCCACCTGGGCAGGTTCCGTCCCCGTGACCGGGTCTACGAAGTTGCCGCCATAGACGGCACCGCTGCTCAGGAAGATATACCTGCACGCCGGATGTTGCCTCAGATAGTCCAGCGCCATATCGTCGTGGGTCTGCGTTACATCGAGAATGGATGGGCCGAGCGCCAGCGCCTTGCCCGGATCTCCGACACCCACGAAGTTAATGATGGCATCGAAGGCCTGGTCGCCGGGGAACGCATCCAGCGATGCGTTGGCGGCCGGGGCGGGAAGACTGCGGGGTGCCAGCCACGCCTGGACGGCATCCGGCCTTCGCGCGTAGAGGAAGAGCTCATCCCCTCCGGCTTCGAGCATGAGAGCGGCCAGATCTCGTGCGACCTCGCTGGTTGCGCCCAGGATGGCAATGCGCATCAGCCGGCCTGCCCAAGGAAGGCTGCCATACGCAACTCAATTGCCGCCTGGTCGAGCCCATGCTCGCGCAGAAGGTATTCGTAGCTGCCGCAATGGTGAGAAAAACGATCCGACGTCCCGATTCGCAGTATCCGGACGGGCGCGAACTCGCCGGCGATTTCCGCGATGGCCGCGCCCAGGCCACCCAGGACCGAATGCTCTTCCAGAACGACTACCGCACGATGCCGGCGGCAGATATCGGCGACCTGCTGCGAATCGATGGGCTTGATGCTGGGCACGCTCCAGACCGAGGCGCCGGGAAAACGATCCGCGGCGATTCTTTTCGCGGTGCTGACCATGGAGCCGGTGGCAATCAATGCCACCTCGGCGAGCGGACCGCCTGCGACGACAGGAAAGACGCTGCCCACGTCCATGCCCGGCGCCGCCGTATGCACGTCGCCGCGATCGGACTTGCCCAGGCGTAGATAAACCGGCGATTTCGCGGCGTGAGCCCATCGCATGCAGACCGGCACTTCAAATCGGTCGGCCGGTGAAAAAATCGAGAGATTCGGGATGGATCTCGTGCACGCGATGTCTTCGGTCGCCTGGTGGCTGGTCCCCAGATGGCTGTAGACGAAACCGGCACCGTCGCCGATAAACACCATGGGGAGATTGTCATGCGCCACATCAAGCTTGATCTGCTCGACAACGCGTATCGGAATGAAGGCGCTCAGGCCGTACACAAAGGGATGAAAGCCACTGCGCGCCAGCCCTGCGGCGACGCCGACCATATTCTGTTCGGCGATTCCTGCATTGATATACTGCTGCGGGCACGCCTTGCGAAAGCTGTCGAACAAGGCATAGCCATGATCACCGGTAAGCAGCAGTATGCGCGGGTCGGCCTTGGCCAGGCTGACCAGTGTTTCGCTGAAAGCCGTCCTCATGATTCGCCCCGCGCCACTTCTTCGACGGCCAGGGCATAGGTCCCGGCGTCGAGCCGCGTGTAATGCCAGATATTGTTGTTTTCCATGAAGCTGACGCCCTTGCCCTTCACCGTCCGGGCTACAAGCGCCTTGGGCCGGTGCGACGGATCCAACCAAAGCTGCCGGATCGCCGCGTCAATCGCCGCTTCGTCATGACCATCGACCTCAAGCGCATCGAAACCGAAGCTCAGGAACTTGTCCTTGACGGAGCCCAGGCGAATCACATCGTCGGTGGCGCCCATCGCCTGGAAGCCGTTCTCGTCCACCACCACCATGAAGTTGTCCAACTCATGGTGGGCGGCAAACATGGCGCCCTCCCAGATCGGCCCTTCGTTCAATTCGCCATCGCCCACGATGGCGTAGGTCTTCTGATCGGTGCCATTGAGCCGAGCGCCCAGGGCTAGGCCCACGCCAACCGAGAAGCCGTGCCCGAGCGAGCCGGACGTCACCTCCAGGCCGGGAATGCGCGAATCGGACAAACCCTTCAAGTCGCTGCCGTCGGCAAAGTAGGTAGCGATGTCCTCGTGCTTGAGCCAGCCTTTCTCGTACATGCAGGCGTACTGCGCCATGACGCCATGCCCCTTGCTCAAGACCAGGTAGTCGCGGCCGGCGGCCTCGGGCGCATTGCCGGGATAGCGCAGGTGATTGCGGTACAGGACCGCCAGCAGCTCGACGATGGAGAATGCGCAACCGATATGCACGGTGGCACCCGCGTAGGCCATGTCCAGGACAGTCTTGCGCAAGCTTCTGCAGTCCATGGTCATGTTCTCTTGCGGATGGGTCACATGGTTCAAAAGTTGACGCCCAGGAAGGTTTCTATCTTCCGCGCCGCGAAGTCGAGCATCTCCTCGCTCAGGCTGGGCTGGACGCCGATCCAGAATGTGTTGTTCATCACGTTGTCCGTGTTGGTGAGGTCGCCGCTGACGCGGTACTTCGCATTCGCCATATAGGGCTGGCGTGTCAGATTGCCGGCGAACAGGAGCCGCGTGCCGACCTTGTTCTGATCAAGATAGGTCAGCAGGTCGAGGCGACTCACCGGGCTCTGGTCCTTGAGGGTGAGGGGGAAGCCGAACCAGGACGGGTCGGAGTGCTCGGTCGCCACCGGCAGGGACAGGAACTCCTGGCAGTCCTGGAGGCGCTGGTGCAGGAACGCGAAATTCGACTTGCGCGCCTGGATGAAGGCGGGCGCTTGATCGAGCTGCGCCAGTCCGCACGCAGCCTGCATATCGGTGATCTTGAGGTTGTACCCCAGGTGGCTATAGGTGTATTTGTGGTCATACCCCTGCGGCAGGTCGCCCAGCTTCCAGCAGAAGCGCTTGCCGCAGGTGTTGTCCTTGCCTGGAGGGCAATAACAATCCCGGCCCCAATCGCGAAAGCTTTCAGCGATGGTCTTGAGTTCGTCGTGCCTGGTGAACACCGCACCGCCCTCGCCCATGGTGATGTGATGGGCGGGATAGAAACTCAGGGTTCCGATGTCGCCAAAGGTACCGACCATCTGGCCGCGATAGGTCGAACCCAGCGCATCGCAGCAGTCCTCGATCAGCCAGAGATTGTGCCGCTTGCACAACTCGGTGACCACGTCGAGATTGAACGGGTTGCCGAGCGAATGCGCCAGCATGACGGCCTTGGTTTTCGGCGAGATGGCGGCCTCTATCTTGCTCGCGTCGATATTGTGGGTCAGGCGGTCGACATCCACGAAGACCGGCACCGCGCCGAACTGAAGTATCGGATTGACAGTGGTGGGGAATCCGGCGGCGACGCCGATGACTTCATCGCCGGGCTGGATTGCCCGGCCGCCGAGTTTGGGGGAGGTCAGCGTGCTGAAGGCAACGAGATTCGCCGATGACCCGGAGTTCACGGTAAGCAGATGCTTGACACCGATGAACGCGGCCAGTTTTTTTTCGAACTCCGCATTGAAGCGGCCCGTGGTCAGCCATCCGTCCAGCGAGGCGGCCACCATGTTCTTCAGCTCGCCCGCGCCCAGTACCTTCCCCGACGGGGGGACAGCGGTGGCGCCCGGAAAGAAGGGCTGGGGCGCGAACGCGATCGAGGCGTACTCGTCGACCAGCCTGGCGATCTCTTCACGTATGGATTCTGTTCTTGCGTTTTGCATGCTGTTCAATTTTTCGCCTGCGATTGATACGCGGCAATCTGTTCCAACGTCAGGGCGCGCGCATCCGCGCCGCCTTGCTGACCCCTTGCCCACGCCACCACCAGCTTCAACGCCTGCGCGAGCGGCAACTGCGGATGCCAACCCAGCCGGCTGCGCGCCTTGGAGATGTCAAGCTTGAGATGGTGCGCCTCGTGCGGGTTCACGCCTTCGACCGGTTGCCATCCGGCGCCGCCGCCCCAAGCCTTCGCCAGCTCGTCGGCCACCCAGCTGACCGGCCTGGCGTCGGCATCGTTCGGCCCGAAATTCCAGGCTTCCGCATACGCGGGCCCTTGCGTGTACAGGCGCTCCGCCAGGGTGAGGTACCCACACAGCGGCTCCATCACGTGCTGCCACGGGCGTATCGCATTCGGGTGCCGTATCTGCACCGCCTTGCCGCCGGCAAATGCGGCGAGGATATCGGGCACCAGCCTGTCCTGCGCCCAATCGCCGCCGCCGATCACATTTCCGGCCCGTGCGGTGGCCACGGCCACGCCGTGCGTGCCATAGGCATCGGGATTGAAGTATGAGGACCGGTAGGCCGCGCTCACCAGTTCGGCGCAACCCTTGCTGCTGCTGTAGGGATCGTAGCCGCCCATGGCTTCGTTCTCACGGTAGCCCCAGGCCCACTCCCTGTTTTCGTAGCACTTGTCGGTCGTCACCACCACGACCGCCTTGACGCCGGCCGTCCGGCGCACGGCCTCAAGCAGGTGCACCGTACCCATGACATTCACGGCATAAGTGTCGACGGGTGTGTCGTAGGAAACACGCACCAGCGACTGCGCAGCCATGTGGATCACGATTTCCGGCGCCGTATTGGCGACGGCCTCCGCCAGGGCGGCGGCATCGCGGATATCGCCGACCAGCGAGTGCATGCCCCTGCCCACATCGGCAAGCTCGAACAGACTGGGCGAGCTGGGCGGCGCCAGCGCATAGCCGCTGACGACGGCGCCCAGGCGCTGCAGCCACAATGCCAGCCACGCGCCCTTGAAGCCGGTGTGGCCGGTCAGCAAGACCTTTTTGCCCTTCCAGAACCCGGGATTCATTCCCAGACCTTCCAGGGCGCCTTGCCGGATGCCCACAGCTCATCGAGGTGATTCTTGTCGCGCAGTGTGTCCATCGGCTGCCAGAAACCTTCGTGCGGATAGGCCTTCAGTTGCGCGGAGGCGGCCAGCATCTCCAGCGGCTCGCGTTCCCAGCTGGTCTGGTCCCCGGCTATCAGGTCTATGACCTTGGGGGACAGCACGAAGAAACCGCCATTGATCATGCCGCCGTCGCCCTTGGGCTTTTCCTTGAAGGACATGACGTTGTGGTCGGGCGCGATATTCAGCGCACCGAACCGGCCCGGCGGGAACACGGCTGTCAAAGTGGCCAGCCGCTGGTGCTCACGATGAAAGTCGATCAACTGGGCAATATTGACATTGCTGACGCCGTCGCCGTAGGTGAAACAGAATGCCTCCTCGCCCTCGACGAAGCGGGCGATGCGCTTCAGGCGTCCGCCGGTCATGGTTTCCTCGCCGGTGTCCACCAGCGTGACACGCCAGGGCTCGGCATAGCGATGGTGCACTTCCATTTCGTTGCGCTGCAGATCGAAGGTGACATCCGAGCTATGCAGGAAGTAGTTGGCGAAGTACTCCTTGATGACATAACCCTTGTAGCCGCAGCAGATGATGAAATCGTTGATCCCGAAATGGGAGTAGATTTTCAGGATATGCCAGAGGATGGGCTTGCCGCCGATATCGATCATCGGTTTGGGCTTGAGGGCGGTCTCTTCGGAGATGCGTGTTCCAAGCCCGCCGGCCAGAATAACGGCTTTCATGTCAGTTCCAGCCGCCTGAGGCGCGCACAAAGAGATGTTCAAACGCAGGTGACATCACTGATCGGCGAATACTCGAACCCATCGCGGTACCTATGGAAAGATTGGCGGATAAAACCTTCGTAGTTTAACATGCGCCCGAAGTAGTAATTCCTCTGTACGCGCCCTGTGCCGGGCAGAACCAGGCTATGGACACCGTTTCAATTTCGGCTATTGGATCCCGCATGTTTCCCTTCCCCAGTTATTCGAGCGATATCGAAAATATCGGTATCTACGGCGCCATCGCCTTCTTTGCGGCGTTCCTGGTTTATATCGTGGTCGACAAGACGGCGGCCGGCGCCGACAGTTACACACGTGTGAACCGCGTCCACTCGCGAATTTTCCTTGCCTACCTCTGCGTCACGGTCGTGGCCGCGCTGGCCGGCGCCGGCATCGACAGCCACGCCCTGCTGGGCATTGCGACGGGCGCATTCATCTACTTTTCCCTGCACTACGTGTTTGTTTTCGCCCTGATCGGCATTTGCCGGAAAAGCATCTCGGTCGGCATCATGGCCGCCATGCAGACACTGGAATCGGAGCAGCAGCCCGTGACACCGCAAAGCCTGGAGTCGCGCATGCAAGCCGGTGGCGTCGGTATCCGGGACCTGAGGGACAGCAGGCTCGGGCAGATGGTCCACCTGGGATTTGCCCAGGAGCAGGCGGGGATCTATTCGATCACCCCGCTCGGCCGGCGTGTCCATACGGTCGGCGCGTGGGTGCTGGCAATCTACGGATTGAAGCGTCTATGAGCCTCTTGCATGTCCTGCAGACAGTCGTGCTGCTCCTTGCCATCACACTTGCGCTGCATGTACTGGTGTGCCGCCTGACGGGGGGTGCACGCTTCATGCCCAAGGGGGTGGCGCTGGGCGGCGCGGCCACATTGGCGCTCCTGGCTTATCAGCTCTCGGCGTTTCGGCTCGACCTGGTGGAGCTGTATCTGTTCTTGGCGGCCTGGTTGTTTTACCTGATGGTGTTGATCAACCTGCTGAACTCGGTCACGCTGAAAATGCTGGCCTACCTTCACGCGGCACCGCAAGGCTCGCTCGACCTTGCCGCCTTCGATGCCGCCTTCAATGCGGAAGACGGCCTGCTGACACGCCTGGAGATGATGCAGGGCAGCGGATTGGTCGTGGCGCAGGATGGGGGCCTGCTTCTTACCGCCAGGGGCCGCGCCCTGCTTGGGGCGATCCGGCTGTTTGGGCGCCCCTTTTCAATCGAGCCCGGTCAGGCCTCCTGAGCCGCGGGCAAGGGCGCCCGTCCTCCAGCCTGCATTTTCCAGGCAAACCATCCCAGCAGACACAGCAGGCTCAAAAGGTGCACCGCAACGAACACACCCGGCGTTGCCTGCACGACGGTGTAGCGGTGGTGATACGAAATACCGCATAGGACGACGCCCAGCCATAGATAGTCGCCCCAGGCCAAATCGAGTTGGACAGCGGGCGCGCAGCGCAAGGTCAGCAGGGCCATCGGAAGCATGCTGAGCGCGACATAGCGGCTTTGGTTGCCCATCTGTACCTGCGGACCGGGCAGGAAGGCATACGCCATCGGCCCCAGCACCATCAGAATCAGGGCGACATTCTCGAGCGCCATCAAGCGCCGCAGCATCTCCCTCCCCGTGACCCGCTTCCAGCATGCCAGCATGAATATGCCGATGAAAGGAAGCAATGGCACCAGGACGCGGGAAATATGCTCGGCGAAGCCGGAGACGGAAAACTGGGCCGATACCAGCCAGGGGAAAAGAGCGAACAGCACCGTGCGTGTGATTGAATTTGGATATGCGAAATGCGCCGACGTCGCGATCAACAGGGCATAGGTGCCTACGGTGACGGCACCGATCCAGAAGCACTTCATCAATGCGGCACGCCTGCCCTCCGTACGACCGAAGACGGCCAGGGCGTACAGCAATACGCCGGGCAGGAGCAGCAGCGACAACTGTTTGCCCAAGGTGGCAACCACCATGCCAAACAATATCCAGCCGACCCTGCGATTGACGAGGCCACTCAGCGTGATGGCCAGGCCCAGCACGCAGACCAGGTCGATGAGAAGGCCCGGCACGAAGATGATCAGCCGGTACGAAAACGCCGACAGCGAAACAATGAGGAAGAGCAGGCATGCGAATGCGGCGTTCGGCGTACTTTGCCGCAAAACGCCGAAGGATATCCATGCAATTGCGAATATCAGGAACAACACGGTCAGCGTGTACACCATGCCGAGATCGACGGAGAACAAGACCGAAACGATGCCCACCAGGTAATGTGGAATCCATCGCTGCGAGAAGTGATAGGCGATACGTTCCGCGGGAAGCCCTGGGGCCGATCCTGAAATATGCAGGTAAGAGTAGACGTCGGTTGCCTGGACCCAATCGACGGCGGCCATAAACGGCAATTGGTAGGTCGTGGCATAGAGGAACACAAGGACCAGCAGCACGGCGGCCAGTCGACCGGAGATCTTTTCTGTATTCATGTCATCGGGGGGCTGCATCATGAGCGCCAGCGGCAAGGAGAGATGGGCCGCCCCATATGAAAAAGCCGGCCGGCATGACTTTACTTTGGCAGCGCAAGGCCAAGCAGATACTCGGCCCACTGCCAATCCGTTTCCGTGTCGATATCGACCCCTTCAAGGGGCGTATCCATGACAAGGGGGATCGTGTCTTTATTGCAGAAAGAGCGCGATGCGCGCAGCTCGGCGGGGGAAATGAGGTAGAACGCGCCGTTGAGCGCGTAGGCAGGCGGCAGGACCTGAGCACGGAGATCCGCCTGGCTGCGTTCGACAAAAGGCTTCATCGAGACGCCGTCGATCCGGAAGCACCACAGCGGATGCGTGCTCGCCTGCGATACACCGACGACCGAACGGAACGCATGCGCCCGGAACATTTCCAGCCCCCGCAATACCGATTCCCGGCTGCGGAAGGGCGATGTCGGTTGCAACAGCAGCAAGCCATCCAAGGGGCCGTGCAGACCTTCGTAGTCATCAAGCGCATGCAAGGCCACGTCCACTGAAGAGGCCTCGTCTGTTGCCAGCGCCGCCGGCCGCAGCCACGGCACCGATGCACCCGCTTTGCGGGCGATGCCGCCGATCCCCTCATCGTCCGTGGACACTACGATGTCGACAATTTCGGGGATTCCCTGCGCGGCCTGGATACTCCATTCGATCAAGGGCTTGCCCCCGAGCACACGGGTGTTTTTTCCGGGAAGGCGCTTGGAACCGCCGCGCGCGGGAACGAGGGCGAGTATCTTCATAGGGACAGGAAATGCTTGAGCACCTTCAGGCCGGCGGTCCCGCTTTTTTCCGGATGAAACTGGCAACCATGAATGTTGGCCCGCGCGATCACCGCGCTCACGGGGGCACCGCCGTACCGGCAATCGGCCACGCGGTGCGAGGGGTCTTGCGGGGCGGCCATGAAGGAGTGGACGAAATAGAACGCCTCGCTGGGGCCCATTCCCTGCAACAGCGTGCCGTCCCAGCTGCTCCTGCCATCCGGCAGGGACAGTTCACTCCAGCCGATATGGGGCACTTTCTGCGCGCGTCCGTCGCTGGTGCTGGTCGGGATGGGAATCACCCGCCCGGGAATCAGTCCCAAGCCGGGGGTCACGCCGAATTCCTCACTCTCGTCGAGCAACAGCTGCATGCCCAGGCAGATGCCCAGCAGGGGCTTGCCCTGGCGGGCGAAAGCGCGCACCACCTCGTCCAGATTGCGGCGATGCAACTCGGCCATGGCATCGCGAAAGGCCCCGACACCCGGCAGGACGATCCGCGGCGCGGCCAGAATAGTTTCCGGATCATTTGACACCAGCACAGAGGCGCCGCAATGCTCCAGGCCGCGGCTTACGCTCAGCAGGTTACCTACCCCGTAATCGATGACAACGACATCAGCGCTCATATGCACGCACCTGCACTCCGCCAGCTTTCGCAGCTTGCCGCAATTCCCCAAGGGTCGCGCGCTCGTAATGAAGGATATCCGCCATTGCCACCGCGTTCGCCCCGCTTTGCCTGACCACCGCAATCAGGTCGTCAGCCTTGCCCATGCCACCGCTTGCGATGACCGGAATGCCGACGGCGTCGGTGATCGCCCGCGTTAGCGCCAGATCGAATCCCTGGCGAGTACCTTCGCGATCAATCGAAGTCACCAGGATTTCCCCGGCGCCGAGCGCCTCGCCCTTGCGCGCCCACTCGACCACATCAAGGCCGCTTCTTTCGCGCCCGGTGTCCGTGTACACCTCCCAGTGCCCCGGTGACTGCTGTTTCGCCTCGATCGACAGTACCATGCATTGCGACCCGAAACGCCGAGAAACCTCATGGATCAGCTCGGGGCGGAGCACCGCAGCCGTGTTGATCGCCACTTTGTCGGCACCGGCGCCGAGCAGGTCGCTGACATCCTCGACACTGCGGATGCCGCCGCCCACCGTGATGGGAATGAAGACATCCTTGGCGGCCGCACGGATGATGTCCGTCAGCTTGTTGCGCCCGTACAGGCTGGCGACGATGTCGATATACAACAGTTCGTCCGCGCCCTGCTCGTAGTATTTCTTCGCGTAGTCGCCGGGATCGCCGATAACGCGCAAGCCTTCGAGGTGCACCCCCTTGATCAGGTTCGCGCCCTTGATATCAAGCCGGGCAATGAGACGTGTATTGCTCATGCACTTATTTATTCAACACCTTCGTGCCAGACTGCATGGCGCAGCTTCCACTCACCATCCTGCTGCTGCCAGATGTGGTCCGAGCGCCAGCTATCGATGACCTCGTGCACTTCCGCATCGGTAATCGAACAAAACTCCAGGAATTCCTTGTAATACTTCCTCGGAAATTCATGGTCATAGCGCTTGACCAACGCGACACCCTCTTCCCGCGTGATTTTTCCGTCACGGATCTCGTGGGCTGCATCGGAGGTCGTGCGGCCGATGCCAAATTTGATGTACGACAGGTAGTAATGAAATCCATCAATCTGGTCATCCAGGCTTGCATACTTCGAGTACGTACCCTCAGAACGTTCGGTGTTGGGTGTAAAACCAGTATGTTCCCTGCAGTAGTAGTAGTTCTCCTGCGGGTCCCAGAATTTGTAATAGCCCAGAAAATGTATCTCGGTCTTGTTCTTCGTGGTGTCCTCATAGCTGGGCGCCATGAAGGGATACAAGTCCGCCAGGGAGACACCATGCTCCGCCCAGAATTCCGGCGGCAACCCCGAGAAGTAATGCTTGTCGTGATCCTGGATGTCGCGCGTCGGCCGGAAGGCGTTCTTCATGTCGCCGCCGTACTCGATCTCACCATTCTCGCCATACATGATGAGCTGAATATTGTGTTTGACGGCCATGTGCAGCGGAAAATTGGTTTGCCCATAGATAAACGGCTGAAATGGGTCACCCAGATGCTTGAACGACAAGTGCGTGAGCTTCTTGGTTACCTGGGGGTTCGGTGTGCCCAGGATATGGTTAAAACCGGAGGCAATGAATGCATCAAGATTCTGGCGCCCGATTGCGGTGGCCTTTAACGGCGCCCACGTCACCGCAAGCGGGTTCATGCCGTATTTAAACTTCAGCTGGTGAGCCACAAAGCTGCCGTCCTTGCCGCCGCTGCATGGCACAACGACGTCGTATTCGCCATTGCTCTTGCGATATCGGTCACACAGATCAACCAGTTCCTTCTCACGCTGCGCCCAATCGATCTGCGTGCGTTTGAACTCGGCGTAATTGCAAGCGGAACAGACGCCATGCGCATCGAAGGTTATACGCGGACGCTGATTGGAAACCGTGCACTTCTTGCAGAACCTGATTTCGGGCGGCAAATTGTATTGCTTGATTAAATCTCTCTTCATGGCTTCAACTCTTTCACCAAACTATTGCTAATGGAATCTGCTGCAAACTTCAAATCGTCGGGCCTGCCTACATCCAGCCACGGTTCGTGCATCGGGTAAGCCACCGTGCGCATCGCCTTGCCCTGCAGGCGTTCGAATAAGGCAGGCATGTCGCATGGCACCCCAGGCACAAGACAGTCGAGTGCTTCAGGCATCAGTGCATAAACCCCTGCATTGATGTGGCTACGCGCAACCGGTTTTTCCTCGAAGCCAACGATGTCGATGCCGTCCGTCTGAACAACGCCAAACGGGTGTTGCCACTCATGCAGTCTCACGGCCATCGTCGCCGCCGCCGTATAGCGGTTGTGAAAATCGAGCAACTCGCCATAGCGGATGTCGGTGATCACATCGCCGTTGGTCACCACGAAGGGCGCATCGGGCCGCGGGTTGAGCAGGCCGAGCGCCCCGGCCGTGCCCAACGGCGCAGGCTCGCGCAGGTAATCGATGGTCACGCCGAGTTTGTCACCCTTGCCGAAATAGTCCTCGATCATGTGGCCCAGGTAATGGATGGCCAGGACAAAGTGGTTGAATCCCTCCGACTTGGCGCGCTCGATGATGTGTTCCAGCATGGGCTTGCCGGCCACCGGTACCAAGGGCTTGGGACAGTTTTCCGTATGCGGCATCAGGCGCGTTCCCTTGCCCCCCGCCATGATCACCATCAGGTTGGAACGCGCGGCCGGCGTTGTGACCTCATCCCAGAGATGCAACCCGACCACACGCTGATCGTCGTCGACGATGGGAATCTGCTGGATCTTGTTGGCCGTCATCAGTTGCAAAACTGTATCCCGCCCCAATCCCGGAGGCACGACCAGGGCGTTGCGATGGACAATCTCCGCCAGGGGGCTGCTCATATCCAGCCCCCTGAGCAGGCCGCGGCGGATATCGCCATCTGAGATCGTGCCTTCCAGCCGTCCGCTCTCGTTGACGATCAGCACGATCTTGATCGCGACCTCGTCGAGATTCAGGATCGCCTGCTGGATATTCGCACTGAGCGGCRGGATGCCTTGGCGCCAAAGTTCAATTGAGGCGCTCATGTCAGTCCTGCCGCATCCATGACGGGTAAGTCATGAAATGTTTTCTTGAGGGAAGCCGGGAAATCGTAATCTTCCAGGATATGCAGGATTTTCTGGCTGGCGCCGCCATCTCCATAGGGACTCATCACCTGGCCCAGATTTGCCTGAAAATTTGCTGAATAAGCTTCCGCCAGCGCCGCCTTGATGCTT
>NZ_JBFUBY010000049.1:0-29101 GCF_056405515.1 Polaromonas sp. P1_G2 | reverse complement strand
AGGCGAGTTTGCGCGAGACCCCGCCGTAGTCGAGCACCGCAGGTTGCCCGTAGCGAAGCGTAGGGACCCAGACTGCGGGTCGCCTTTTTTTKCTTAMTTTTTTTGGCGAAGCAAAAAAAGTGAGTCGCATGCCGGGCGACCCCCGGCCAGCAAGCCCAAGCAAAGGGCACAGGCGCGCAAACCGGCGCAAGACCCGGCCATGGATCTGCGCATTCAGGCGCGGCAGCAAGTAGTCACAAGTCCCGGGGCGCAACTTGTCTGCCCGCGCAGACAACCCAGCCCCATGATCTCCTTGGTGTTTTCTTCCCGGCCCCTGAAAGCTGTCGGCGAATCCCGACAGCCGGCCGCCGCCGGTTTTCTCCAAGTCWTTGATTTCATTGGATAAATGTTCTGGCACGCATCTTGGATAACAAGGTGCATGTCGATCAAGACCATTTACATGGAAAACAAGGAAATCAAGCCATGAACTCAGAGCAAATCAACCTGGTGCAATCCACCTTTGCCGATGTGCGCCCCATCGCGCCGGCGGCCGCCGAGCTTTTTTACACCCGCCTTTTTGTCCTCGATCCCTCGCTGCGCCCCATGTTCAAGGGCGACCTGGCGCACCAGGGCCGCATGCTGATGGCGATGCTCAACTCCGCCGTCAACGGCCTGACCCAGCTCGACACCATGGTGCCCGTGGTGCGCCAGCTCGGCGCGCGCCACGTCAAGTACGGTGTGCGCGATGCGCACTACGCCACCGTCGGCAGCGCCTTGCTGTGGACGCTGGAGCAGGGGCTGGGCGACAAATTCACGCCCGCCGTCCGTGAGGCCTGGACCGCCGCCTACGAGATGCTGGCCGGCGTGATGCAGGCAGGCGCTGTCGAGGCGCGCTCGCACCATCCGGCCGCGGCCTGATTTTTCCGCCGCGCAAAAAAACGCCATCGCCATTGAACCGCGCAGGCGGACCAGGCGACTCATACATGTCGCGCCGGCGCCGCGTGCCCGGTGATCCCTTCACTTCTTCTTTTTCTTTTATTGCGAGTCCCTCCATGAAAACCTCCTTGAAAAAATATGCGCTCTGCCTGGCCTCCCTCGTCACGCTGTGCGGCACGGCCCACGCGGTCGGCACCATCACCGGCCTGACTGCCGTGCCGGCCAACCCGGTCGCCGGCGAGTCGGTCAAATACAAGGTCACCACCAGCGGCAGCGGCGCTTGCGGCGCGCGTTTTGTGTACGCCGGCGGCCCTTATGAGCCTTCGGACAACGCGCTCGTCAACAACCAGCCGGCGGGCGGCGGCGTGATGGACAAGACCCTCTCCAAGGCCGGCACCTACACGGTCACGGCCATGGGCAGCCCTTCGCTCAATCCCAAGTGCGGCGGCGAAGCCAAGATCACCGTGGTCGTCAAGGACAAGCCGGCGCCTGCGGCACCGGCCACGCCAGCAACGCCGGCGGCTCCCGCTCCCGCCGGCAAGCCCGCGGCCGGCATGGGCATGGGTGCCCTGCAGCCGCAGGCGCCGGTGATCGCGATGGGCGCCATCACGATGTCCGAAGCCATGACCTGCCCGACGCCTTACACCAAATACACCAACGGCGTGGACGTCTCCAAGGGTGAGGCCTATTGCGTCAAGTCCGATGCCACCTGCCCCGACGGCTATGCCAACAACCGCAACCAGCAGACCGGCCAGCTGACCTGCACGCCCAAAGTGCCTGTGGCCGCACCCGATGGCTGGACGCACGGTTCGGGCAACGGCGAACTGAGCTTCAACTCCATCCCCCAGCCCATGGTCAAGTGCCCCAAGTCCACGCCCGACTGGCAGTGGGGCACGACTTACTACAAGGAAAGCTGGAACCGCATGGGCTGCCGCGCCAATCTCAAGCCGGCGTATTGATCGGGCCGAAAGCCTTGCACCCGACACCCAGGAGCCTTCCCATGATCAGAACCATTCCCCTGCAAGTCCATGCGGCGCGACGCCCGCATGCCATTCCGACCCGCAGCCTGGCACGCCGCGTGTCGCGCACGCTGGGCACCCTGGCCGCGGCCTTCTGCGCCGCGCTGCTGTGCGCCGCCCTGGTCGGCTACGGCATCGCCCGCGCGGCGGCACCGGCCCGGCTTCCGGTGGCCGGGCCACTGACGGGCGCCGCCACGGCGCCAGGCGCTGCTGACGGCAAGGAGGCCGCCGAAATGAAGGCGGCGGTGCAGGCCCTTGCGGCCTTCCCGAATCCCTACCCGCCCGCCGCGGGCATGGCGCCCTGAATTTTTCCGCGCGGGATTGAACCTCGCGCCGGCCCGTCGCGACTCAACAGGCGCCAGGCCCTCACTCCACTCTTTACCAGGACACACACACCATGAACCGTTCCCTTCTTTCGCTGGCTGCCCTTGCGGTGCTCGGCCTCAGCATGCAGGCCTTTGCCACCGACAAGCCCGCCGCGGCGGACGGCAAGGCGCCCACGCGCACCCTGCCCACGCCTTTGCCCACCGCCGTCGTCAAGCCCGTGCTGACCACGCCGCCACCACCACCTCCTCCTCCTCCCCCGGCCCCCGTCACCAAGCTGGTGTCGGCCAAGTTCCTGAAGGCCGAAATCAAGGTCGGCGAATCCGTCGCGATGAAGTTCGACGGCATCAACCTGGGCGCCGGCAAGATCTGCGGCGGCACGGTCACCTGGGGTGACGGCACGAAGTTCGACAACATGCTGGCCGACAACGGCCAGTGGAGCACCATCAACAAGACCTTCTCGCAAGCCGGTACCTTCACGGCGGTGGTCCTGCCCAAAAGCTACGGCGGCAACCCCTGCGTGAGCGATGCGCCGATCTCGGTCAGCATCAAGGTCAACCCGCCGACGCCGCTGCCGCCGTCCATGATGACCAAGCTGGTCGTGACGCCCATGCTCAACCCCAAGGTGCGCCTGATCAGCACCAAGTGGGTGGGCACCGCGCCCAACTCGGCCTGCAGCTACATCCTGAACTTCGGCGACGGCACCAGCAAGAAGACCGGCGCCGGCGCGATACAACCGGGCTCCGACGAGCAGCACACCTACGCGTCCGGCACCTACTCGGTGATCATCACGCCGTCGAACGCCGACTACGACTCCTGCACCCTGGGACCGGATGCCGGCCCCAAGACCTTCACGGTCGAGTAAGCCCTTTTCCTTTCCTTTCGCCACAGCGCTTCGTGCAGCCCGGATGCATGCGGTTTCAACCCGGAGAAAAACACCATGAAAACCCTGAACATCCTGGCTGCCGCGGGCGCGCTGGCGCTGCTGGCCGCTCCCCTGGCACAGGCGGGAACGCTGAGCGGCGCGAGTTCCACGCTCAACGGCGTCTCCACCACCACCAATCCGCCCAAGCTCACCGCGCCGGGCCAGGTCCTGCAGATCAAGCACATGATGGGCGTGGCCTATTACGGCCCCGACAAGAACGTCAATTTCGCCTGCAATGCCAAGCTCGAATACAGCGACGGCACGGCATCGGAAATGGTGCCCATCAAATACCCGATGGACGCGGTGGGCCGCATGCGCCAGTACACCAAGCCCGGCAAGTACACGGTCTCGCTGACCGGCGTCGCGCACAACGGCCTGGTGGCCTGCCTGGGCTCGGCCTCCACCACGCTGACGATTGAAGACGGGCTGCCGCACGCGCCAGCGCCCAAGCCGGGCGCGGCCAACGCCGCGGCGGCCGTGATGGCGCCCGCCGCGCAGGCCGCAATCCAGGGCATGGTGCCCGTGAACCTCAAGGCCAAGGTCCAGCAGGTGGTGCTGCGCGGCGGCAACCTGTACAGCCCCGGCACGGTGTCGCTGTACTCGACCATCTTCCTGGACAAGCCCGACAGCAACTGCCTGCTGAACTTCAGCGTCACGACGCTCAACACCGGTCCCGACGCGCTCAATGTCGAGTTGATGAGCCAGTCGCTCAACGGCGGCTTCACGACGGCGGCGTCGACCGAGTTCAATCCCGGCACGCTCACTTTCACCAACCAGGGAAAGTTCCGCGTGACGGTCAAGGCGCGCACCGACGTCGAGAGCCACTGCGCGGGCAGCGCATCGGCCGACTTTGAAATCAAGCGCCAGAAGATAGGCGGCGACGCGCCGCCTGTGACCGGCCCGGCGCCCAACTACGGCTCCTTCATCTCCAAGGTCACCGCGGTTGAAAAACTCGACTCCTGGGACATCACCGTGCACGGCGCCGGCGACGCCTCCTGCAAATACCACGTGCGCGCCTGGACCCTGCCCGAGATGAGCATCTTCAAGGAGCAGGCCATGGTCTATGAAAAGAACGTGCTGGGCGCGGGCAAGGGCCTCATGACGGTGCCCAAGCAGGGCGCCAAGAACGTGCTGATCGAGACCGTGCAGGACAACGAGGACAAGGTCGACAACAAGGGCTGCCTGGGCACGCCCAAGCTCGAGCTGGTGCCGACGCCCGCCGCCGTGATGCCGCCCAAGCCCAAGAAGGGCGTGATCATGGCCCTCTCGGTGGCCAAGGCGACCTATGCGCCCGGCGAGCCGATTCCGTCGACGCTGAAAGTCCAGGGCGACAACTGCAGCTTTGTCTTCAGGGTKCGCAAGCTGCCTTTCATCAACCTCAGCGACGACGTCGTCTTCGCGGCCAAGACCCAGAGCCTCGATTGGGACCTCAACAACCTGGGCCAGACCCTGCCGGCCGGCAAGTGGACCGTCATCAGCCAGCCCGGCAACGAGGCGATGGCGCCCGGCGAGATCCGCTGCGAAATCGCACCGATCGCCGGCAGCGGCCAGGTCTTCTTCACCGTGGCGCCGTGAGCATCCAATTTTTAAAACTCCAGAAACCGACAGAACACCATGAATAAAGCCAAACTCTTCACCGCCGTGATGGCAATTGCCCTGGGGGCGCATGCCCATGCGGCGGGATCCAACTACACCGACATCCAGATCGACACGCTGACGCCAAAAATGGGTGAGCCCATCACGCTGAGCTTCACCGGTGTGACCGATCCCTCCTGCATGGTCAAGATCTCCTCCAACGTTTCCGCGTTCTCCATGGAGGGGGGAGGGCAGGTCCAGAACGGCAAGCTGAGTTTTGTACCCTCGACGGCCATGGGCCCTATCAGTGAGGGCTTCACGATGATTGTTGGGCAGGGCATTTTTAATTCGCGTTGCGAGGGCCCGTCCAAGACCTTCAACGTCCAGGTCAACGCCAGCCGCATCGGCAGCGTCAACGCGGAAACCAATATCGTTGCGCAAGGCAAGCCGGTCAACATCCTGGTCGGCGGCGTCGACTACAGGAGCTGCGACGGCGCCGCGCTGGACTTCGGCGACGGCACGCCCGCGCAGCAGATTTCGGGCGGTTTCCCGATCAAGACCTCCCATGTCTATGCGCAGGCCGGCGTTTACAAACAGAGCGTGAAGGCGACTGGCGCCACCTGCTACGGCAGCGCCGTTTCCCAGTTCAACACGACGGTGCAGGATGCCACCGCGATGAGCAAGATCACGGGCATGCAGGTGGCTTATGCCAACCCCGAGAAGACCGGGGCCAAGATCATGGTCAACGGCAGCCCCGGCGGCGCCTGCGAGCGCGCTTTCGTCAATTGGGGTGATGGCTCCTCGCCCGAACCGGTGTCGGGCAACTTCCCGCTGAACGCCAGCCACAACTACCCGAACGGCGGCAACCAGACCGTCAAGGTGGCCGCGGCCGACGGCTTCAAATGCCTGGGCCAGGCCCAGGTCGTGGTCTACACCTACCCGGTGCAAGCCAAGTTCACCGGCGTCACGCCGGCCACCTCGACCGCCGCGGTCAACCAGGAGATCACGCTGGAACTCGCCGGCAGCGGCATCTGCCAGAACGTGTCGGTCGCCCTGGGCGACAACCTGAACATCATCAGCGTCGGCGCGGTCAACTTCAGCCCCTACAACAATTTCAAATGGCCGGTCAAGGTCAAGTACACCAAGGGCGGCAGCTACACGCTGTACGTCAAGGACAACGGCGCCAGCGCCTGCGGCATCCTCAATCCCAAGGTCACGGTGACCGAACCTATCCAGTTCAATCCGGTGCTGGTGTTGCCCGCTCCCAAGCCTGCCGTGCCGGTGGTGGCCACACCGCCCAAACCCAAGCCGGCTGTTCCCGCGAAACCCTGCGCCAAGAAAAACGGCCAGCAGATAGACCCGAACTGCGTCGACAACTGACCCCGGGCGGCGCGCGCACCCTTCTTCACCCTTCACGAAAGACCACCATGAACAAAAAACTCCTTTCCGCCGGCCTGCTGGCCTGCGTCCTTCCCCTGATGGCCCATGCCAAAGGTGATGCGGCGGTGCACGCGCCGCGCGCATCGCAGCCGGCGGCGACCCCCGCGCCCGCCGGCGCCGCCGGCCCCAGCCTACAGGGACTGCCGCCGCCGGTGGCCGCCACCACCCAACCCAACATCACGGTGCCGCACACCAAGATCACCCAGGTCCAGTCGCCCACCCAGGTCAAGCCGGGCACGCCGCTGACCGTCAAGGTCTTCGGCACCGGCCTGGAAACCCAGTGCGCGACCACGGTGCTGATAGGCCAGAACGGCAACGCCTACTTCAAGAAGGGCCCGGTGCAATACGGCACGGGCGCCTGGCCGCGCGTCGCGACCTTCCTGCTGGAGCCGGGCACCTACCAGGTGCGGATCTCCATGACCGAAGGCGGGCCCAGCACCACGCAGGCCGAGCGCGAAGCCTGCGGCGTGATCTCTGGCGGCAACAACACCGGCATTGCGGGCGACGGCACCATGGTGGTGGTGGGCGATGCCATCGCCAAATAAGCGTGCAAGCAAACCCGCAAGCAAACCCGGAAGCAAACCGCGCAAGCAGCAAGGCACACCCATGTATAAATCACTGATCACCGCGCTGGCCCTGGTGGCCGCCTGCGGCGCGGCCCTGGCCCAGGGCGGCAGCACACAAGGCGGGACCCCTCCGCCCGGCACCGGCAGCGGCGTGGCGACGCCGCCCCCGGCCGGCAGCGGCATTCCGGTCAGCGAGGATTTTTTCAGGGGCCAGTGCATGACGGCCCTGGCCAACCTGGCCAGCCAGAAGCTGCACACGCAACTGCTCAAGGACAAGGCCGTCAGCGGCCAGGTGCTGGCGTCCGCGGCGATTCCCCCGGGCGCGCTGGGCGCGAGCTGCAACAACGCCTGCGACCAGTATGCGAAGCTCTCGCACCTGATTTCCTGGGCCCATGTGTCGCCCGGATTTTTGAGCGAACCCCAGCACACCCAGCAGATGGTGTACCGCAACATTCCCCAGCCGGCGCTGCCGGGCCAGGCGGCACTCGACAGCTGCCTGCCGCAGCAGGCCACGATGAACTGGTGCCCGCCCTCGGGCGCCGGTGTCGGGGCCGGGCCTTCGCGCATTGAAAACCCGCTGGACAAGATCAGGGTCTGCATCAGCGCCGGCGACGCCTTGCAGCAGATGAACTTCAGCGCGGCCGATGCGGCGCGCAACTGCGCCAGGCCCGCCATCGTCGATGCCGCCGAACGCGTCAAGGCGGAGCACAGCTGCGTGGCGGATGCCGCCAAGGCCGATGCCAAAGCCGCCGCCGACAAGGCCGCGGCGGACAAGGCGGCGGCCAGCGGCCTGGTGCTTCCCAAGGGTCCGCTGCTTTTGGTGCCCACGGCCCGCAAAAGCCCCTAGAAAGATAAGGCCGCCGGGTGGTCAATTTTTGGGCATCCGCTGGCACGCCAGTACCGGTGCGGCTTTCAGGACGGTCGCCGGACTTTATCCACAGGGTAGCCCACAGCAACTGAGGGTAAGTTTTTTGTGCGGAAGCACAGGCTTGAACCTTAGGCCTCTTTACGCCGACTCATATCCGTGCAAGGCAAAGCGCCGCACGGAACTTTCGACTCACTCATCACCCGGTAAGGATTCACCCATGAACACACAACACATACTGGCTGCCACCTTGCTGTGCCTGGTCGCCGCCGGTGCCGCGCTGGCCCAGCCGGCACCGGCAGCACGCACCGCGCCCGCCGTTCCCAAGCTGGTCGTCTCCGCGCCCGGCATGTTCACGACCTTCAAGGCCACCGCGAGCGAAGTCGTCGCGGGCAAGGCGCTGGGCTTCAAGTTCGAAGGCAGCGGCCACTGCAAGCTCAAGCTCAGCGGCGGTGACGGTTACGCCGTGGACGTTGAAGGCGAGCTGCCTTTCAACGCCGTCTATGTCTACGGCACGGGCTCGATGTCGTCTTACGACGCGTTCAAGAACTACACGGCGAGCGCAACGCCGGTCGGCACTTGCAAAAGCAGCGGGCCCGCCACCACGGTTGTCGTCAAGGTCATCAACCCGGCGCCGCAGGGCGTCAGCGCGCCGGGCAACACCAATGCCAACGCCAACACCATGTCTTCCAGCAAGCCCGGGCTGACGGTCAAGCCTTAGACGGTGAACGGTTTCAGAGGGTTTTGTATGTCTGTGTATCCGGGCCGGCCGCGGATACAGCCGCATGCCATAAGGCGGCCGGGGCGACATGGTGGGGATACGCAAGGGCGGTTCAATCACGGAGGTGCCCACTCCTGAACCCGCCAGACCATGACTTTCCTCCTCCTTGCCTTTGCCGCCGGTGTGCTGACCATCGTCAGCCCCTGCATTCTTCCCGTGTTGCCTTTTGTGCTGGCACGTGCCGGCAGGCCCTTCCTGCGCAACGGCCTGCCCTTGCTGTTGGGCATGGCGCTGTCCTTCACGGCGGTGGCCACGCTGGCAGCAGTGGGTGGCGGCTGGGCGGTGCAGGCCAATGAATACGGCCGCCTCGCGGCGCTGGGGCTGCTGGCCGCGTTCGCGTTGACGCTGATGTTTCCGGGTTTTGCCGACTGGCTGTCGAGGCCGTTGGTGGCGCTGGGCGCGCGTCTGGCCTCTTCCAGTGAAGGCGGCGAAGGTGGCGCATCGGGCGATCCTTCGTTGCTCTCGTCGCTGCTGCTCGGTGCGGCCACAGGTTTGCTGTGGGCGCCGTGCGCGGGGCCGGTACTGGGCCTGATCCTCACGGGTGCGGCCATCCAGGGTGCGAACGCGGGCACCTCCTTGCTGCTGCTGGCTTATGCGGGCGGCGCGGCGACCTCGCTGGCCTTGTCGCTGCTGGCCGGCGGGCGTGTGTATGCGCTGCTGCGGCGTTCGCTGGGCATCAGCCAATGGGCGCGACGCGGCATGGGCGCGGCGGTGCTGGCCGGTGTGGCGCTGATCGCCACCGGGCTGGACACCGGGCTGCTGAGCAGGCTGTCCTTGGGCAGCACCTCGAAGATTGAACAAACACTGATCAACACGTTTCAAGCAAGGGAGCCCCAGGAAGCGCAGATGACTTCGCCCGATGCCGCCACGCCCGCTGCCTGGAACGACAGCACTTTCGCGCCGCTGGCCGGCGCGACCGGCTGGATCAATACGCCACCGCTGGCCGGTGCGGACCTGCGCGGCAAGGTGGTGCTGGTCGATTTCTGGACTTATTCGTGCATCAACTGCCTGCGCACCTTGCCCTACATCCGGGCCTGGGCCGACAAATACCGGGAGGCCGGCCTGGTCGTCGTCGGTGTGCATTCGCCGGAGTTCGCGTTTGAAAAAAATGAAGGCCATGTGCGACTGGCCGTCAAGGACCTGGGCATCAACTATCCCGTCGCCATCGACAGCAACCATGCCGTCTGGCGCGGCTTCGAGAACCAGTCCTGGCCGGCGCTGTATTTTGTCGACGCCCAGGGCAGGGTGCGCCACCAGGTGGTCGGCGAAGGGCAGTACGAGGCGTCCGAACGCCTGATCCAGAAGCTGCTGGCCGAGAACGGCAAGGGCGCGCGCGGCGATGGGTTGGTGACCGTGCAGGGCGAAGGTGTGCAGGCCGCGCCCGGCGACCGGGTGATGTCCGGCGAGACCTATGTGGGCCATGAGCGTGCCGCCAACTTTGTACCCGAGGGCGGCCTCCAGCCCGATCGCCGGCATGGCTACGAGCCAGCCACCAGAGTCAGGCTGAACCGCTGGACGCTGGGCGGCGAGTGGACGGTGGAGGCCGAGCGCGCCGTCGCGGCGCAAGCCGGTGCGCGCCTGGCCTACCGCTTTCGCGCGCGTGACCTGCACCTGGTGCTGGGGCGCGAAGCCGGCGCGGCGCCCGTGCGCTTTCGTGTGCGGATTGACGGCCAGCCGCCAGGCAAGGGCCGGGGCACGGATATCGCCGCTGACGGCAGCGGCGTGATCGATGCGCACCGCCTGTACCAGCTGGTGAGGCTGCCGGCCTCGGCGGGCGACCACCTGTTCGAGATCGAGTTTCTCGATCCCGGCGCGCAGGTGTATGCCTTTACCTTTGGGTGAGTCGCTCCCATGAAAAAACTCTGGATGGCCTTGGCCTTTCTGGCGGGCGGTTTCGCGCATGAGCTGCGTAACCCGCTGAGCTGCCAGTGCATCAGCTCCCGCCCGGCGGTGGTTTGGCGCACGGGCCGCGGGCGGGGCTGATCGATCGGGGATTTGTACCGCAGTGTGTCCAGCTGCTTTGTGCGTACAGAACATTGCGTTCCCGAGATACCGGGGATACGCCGCCCCTTTGTAATTCATCTTGTGCTTCGCGAGCGATGCATTTTTCAACTTCTTCAATTGCTTAAAAAGGAAAACACCATGACCGCCATCAACCTCCTCGACAAAGTCCTGTACACAGGCAAGACCCGCACCACCGGCGGGCGCAAGGGCGAATCCCGCAGCGCCGACGGCCGCCTGGACATCAAGCTGTCGCCACCCGGCAGCGCGGGCGCGGGCACCAACCCCGAGCAGCTGTTCGCCGCCGGCTGGTCGGCCTGCTTCATTGGCGCCATGGGCCGCGCCGCCGCCACGCAGAAAGTCAGCCTTACTCCGCGGCCGGCGCCGGCATCACCAGCCGAGCCACCAGGCCGCCGCCGGGACGGTTGGCCAGGCTCAGGCGCGCGCCTATGGAAGCGGCCAGTTGCTGCGCGATGGCCAGGCCCAGGCCGGTGCCGCCGGTGTCGCGGTTGCGCGAACTCTCCACGCGGTAAAAGGGCTGCAGCACGGCCTCGAGCTCGGACTCGGGGATGCCGGGGCCGCGGTCCAGCACACAGATCTCGATGCCCTCATCGGCATCGACGCGCACGGCCAGCTCGACCTCGGTGCCGAACTTGAGCGCGTTGTCGCTGAGATTGGTCAGGATGCGGCGCAGCGCCAGCGGCCGGCTCATCACCGGGTGGCCGATTTGGCCACTCACCGTGATGGATTTGCCGGCGTCTTCGTAATCGCAGCGCAACGTGTCCAGCAGGGCGTCGAGGTCCACCCTGCGCGGGGCCTCGTCGGCGCCGTGCAGGCTGCGCGCATAGGTCAGCGCCTCGCGCACCAGGGCCACCATCTCATCGAGGTCGTGCTGCAGCTTGTCGCGCTGCGCCTCGTCGTCCATCAGGTCGGTGCGCAGGCGCATGCGCGTGATCGGCGTCTGCAGGTCGTGCGAAATCGCGGCCAGGATCTGCGTGCGCTCGGCCAGGTAGCCGGCAATGCGCCGCTGCATCGCATTGAAGGCGCTGGAGGCGCGCGCCACCTCGGTCGGGCCGCCCTCGGGCAGGGCCGTGCCCTTGAGGTCGGGGCCCAGCGCATCGGCCGCATGGGCCAGCCGGCGCAGCGGCTGGGTGGCGATGCGCACCGCGAAGAAGGCGCAGACGGCCAGCAGCGACAGCTGCAGCAGCATCAGCGCCGGCAGCCAGGGCGAGATCGGCGTGGCCGCGGCCCAGAGGTTGATGGTCAGCGGCGCGCCGTCGCTCAAGCGCAGGTGGATGTGCACGCGCTTGGGGTCGCCGGCGATGGCATTGACGGTGGTGCCGTAGCGTTTGTCCACCGCATTGGCGATCGATGCGCTGACGCGCGCCACGATCTCGTTGTCGCCGCCTTGCTCGGTGATGCCGCCGTCCAGCTGGTAGCGGTAATTTTTGCGGTCTATCAGCGGTAGCCAGGCCGCGCGTTCGGCCGCCGGCACCCGGTCCAGGATGGCGACGGAACTGGTGATGTCTTTTTCGAGGTTGTCCAGCATCAGATCGCGGCCCACCATGCCGCGCTCATACATCACCAGCAGGTAGGACATGGCCTGGGCGGCGAGGATGCCCAGCAGCAGGATCAGCATCAGGCGCGCGAACAGGCTTCGCGGCCAGCGGGGCCAGCTCGACATAAGGCTCATGCAGCCTCCGGCCGGCCCTGCACCGCGGCGCTGAACACATAGCCTTCGCTGCGCACCGTCTTGATGTAGCGCTGCTCGCGCGCGCCATCCCCCAGGCGCTGGCGCAAGCGGCTGACCAGCAGGTCGATGGAGCGCTCGAACAATTCGGCGTCGCGCCCCTGCGTGAGGTTCAGCAACTGGTCGCGATTCAGCACGCGCTGCGGGTGGTCCAGGAAGACGCGCAGCAGGCGGTACTCGGCGCCGCTGAGCGGCACCAGCGTGCCGCTGGCGTCCAGCAGGTGGCGGCCCGTGGTGTCGAGCTGCCAGTCGCCGAAAGACAGCAGGTGGGATGGTTCATCGACCTGCAGGTTGGGCGGCAGCATGCGCGTACGGCGCAGCACCGAACGTATGCGCGCCAGCAGCTCGCGCGCCGCGAAAGGCTTGGCCAGGTAGTCGTCGGCGCCCATCTCCAGGCCCAGGATGCGGTCGGCCTCCTCGTTGCGCGCGGTCAGCATCAGGATGGGAATGGTTTTGTACTTGCCGGCGCGCAGGTCGCGGCACAGCGTCAGGCCGTCCTCGCCGGGCAGCATCAGGTCGAGCACGATCAGGTCCACCGCCACATCCTCGAGCGCGGCACGCATGTGGCGGCCCGACTCCACCTTGGTCACGCGCAGGCCGTTTTTTTCGAGGTAGCTGCCCAGCAGCTCCCGGATTTCGCGGTCGTCGTCAACGATGAGGATGTGGTCTGGCTGCTGCATGGCTGCGTCCTGGAAAATTCGTCACCCCGGCATTTTGCGCCAGGGCCCTGGGGGAAGGCCGCTTCACTGGGCCAGCAAGGCCTGGATGGTCTTTTCGGTTTCGGCATAACGTCCCTCGCCGAAATGGCTGTAGACGATCATGCCTTTTTTGTCGACGAGGTAGACGGCGGGCCAGTAGTTGTTGCTGAAGGCGCGCCAGGTGGCGTAGCTGTTGTCCTGGGCTACCGCATGTTTGACGCCCAGGCGCTCCATCGCCTCCCGCACGTTCTTGGTCGATTTTTCGTACGCGAACTCGGGCGTGTGTACGCCGACCGTCACCAGGCCTTTGTCCTTATATTTCTCATGCCAGGACTTCACGGACGGCAGGTGGTTCAGGCAGTTGATGCAGGTGTAGGTCCAGAAGTCGACCAGCACCACCTGGCCCCGCAGGTCCGCCATGCGCAGCGGCGACGAATTGAGCCAGCTGTCTATGCCGGCGAACTCCGGCGCCGCGGTGGGCGTGCGCCCCAGTGAAAAGAAAGCCGAGGCATAGGGCGTGGCACAGGCGGCGGCTGTGGCGACAGCGGCGGTGGCCAGAAATTGGCGGCGAGCGTTCATGGTCAGGTCCTTCAAGGTGGGGGTGACAGGCGGCGACGGAGGAAGTCGCCGGCCCATGCAGGCATTGGAAGGCCCTGAGGTATCCCCGGTGTGTCGTGCGCAGGGCGCTGCGTAAGGCCGGGTATCGCGGGGAGGGGTGGATACAGTGGAATACAAAAAGCCCACGAAGCGGCGCGAAGAAGCGCGAACGAGTGCGGAGGCGCGGTGGGTTTTGTTTGCTCGCTTGTGCTTTCGCTTAACTGCGCGGACTAAAAGTCCTCGGGAAATACATCACCGCGCTCCTGTCTTTGAGGCGATAGCCCATGGCTGGCCGGGGTGAGCCGACGTCCAGCAAGCCGTCTTCCTTCAAAAAGTCCGCCGCCAGCGCACGGGTGCGGAAACCGCTTTTGTCGATGGGCCGGCCCAGCACCACCTCATACATCTTCTGCAACTGCGGAAGCGTGAAGGGCTCGGGCAGGAGGAAGGCCGGGAGCGAGGTGTATTCCACCTTGCTTCGCAGTCGCTCCAGCGCGGCCTGCAGGATGTCGCCGTGGTCGAAGGCCAGCCGCTTGCGGGGCGACAGCTCGGCCACGGGATGCCATCTGGCCGGCCTGGCCTCGTCCTGCACCAGCTTCACGGCGTCGGCGGGCAGCAGTGCGAAGTAGGCGTGCGTGGCCGACCAGCCGCGCGGATCGCGCGTCTTGCCGCCCCAGCTGCCCAACTGCTCCAGGTAGGGGCTCCTGACGCTTGTCTTGTCGAGCAGCTTGCGCCTGGCGCAGGCCTCGAGCGAGTCGTCCTTGTCCACATCCACAAAGCCGCCGGGCAGGGCCCAGGCATCGGGAAAAGGTTCTTGATGACCGGTGGGCCGCTTGACCAGCAGGACCTGCAATTGCTCGTCCAGCACGCTGAAGATCACCACGTCGACCGTGGTCAGCGGTTTTTCAAAGTCCAGGTGTTTGGGTTTGGTCGCCATGTTTTTTCCGGCTCCTGTTTGACAAACTTGAATTAAGTTGTATTATGCAACTTATAAATAGGTTGTTTAGTACAACCTATAAGGTAATCCAGCAGAATCGGCGGCAGTGCAGTTAATCAATCTCAACAGAGCCATCTCAACGGAGGACAGCATGAAGAAAAACATCCAGCTTTTGATCATCGACCCGCAAAATGACTTTTGCGACCTGCCGGCCGGCTGGCTGCCCGTCGACCCGGTGACGGGGAAAGCCACATCGCCGGCCTTGCCGGTGGCGGGCGCGCATGCCGACATGCTGCGCCTGGCTACGCTGATTCGTGAAGGCTCTGCAGGCATCTCGGCGATCGGCGTGACCCTGGACTCCCACCACAGGTTTGACATTGCCCACCCGACCTTCTGGAAGACCGACGCCGGTGCGGCCGTCGGGCCCTTCACACCGATCACGGCGGCGCAGGTGCGCAAGGGCGACTACCTGCCCAAAGATGCGGCCATGCTGCCCAGAGCGCTGGCCTACATCGACGAACTCGAGCGGCGCGGGCGCTACACCCTGATGGTCTGGCCGGTGCACTGCGAAATCGGTAGCTGGGGCCACAACGTTCACCCCGCCGTGAAGGCCGCCTACAACGCCTGGGAAGACAGCCGCCTGGCCATGGTGCAAAAGATCGGCAAGGGCAGCAACCCCTGGACGGAACACTACAGCGCCATGCAGGCCGAGGTGCCGGATGAAGAAGACCCCGCGACGCAGCTCAACACGGCCCTGATCGCGTCGCTGGACCAGGCGGACCTGCTCATCATCGCCGGCGAGGCCAGCAGCCACTGCGTGAAAGCGACCACCGAGCACATCGTGGAAAACCTGCCCTCCGGCAAGACCGGCAAGGTGCTGCTGCTGACCGACTGCATGAGCCCGGTCGGCGGTTTTGAAGCCCAGCACCAGGCCTTCCTGGACGACATGGCCCATCGCGGCGCCGTGCTGTCGACCAGCGCGGAAATCCTGAAAGCCCTGCAAGCCAACGCCTGAGCGACGTTCTATCTTCATCACAAAGCCACTATGCAACCCATCATCCAAAGCCTGCTAGACACCGACCTCTACAAGTTCACCATGTGGCAGACCATGCTGCACAGGCATCCGCAGACCGAAGCCGAATACACATTTGTCTGCCGCAACCAGCCGGGCTACCCCTTGAGCGAGCTGCTGGCGGAGGTCAATGTGCAACTCGACCATCTTTGCACCCTGCGCTTCCAGCCCGAGGAACTGGCCTACCTGCGTGGCCTTCGCTTCATCAAGAGCGACTTTGTGGACTTCCTGTGCATCTTTGAATTCCAGCGCGAGTTCATCAAGGCGACGGCCGACGGCCCCACGCTGGTGATCAAGGCCGTGGGCCCGCAGGTGCACATCATGGCCTTCGAGATCTTTGTGCTGGCCATCGTCAACGAGCTGTACTTCCGCCGCTCCGACCAGGCCACCGCTTTGGCGGAAGGGCGCAAGCGCCTGCAGGACAAGATAGACATGCTGCGCGCCTTCGAGAAAGAACCCGCGCTGCGCAATCCCTTTGAGTTCTTCGACTTCGGCGTGCGGCGCCGCTTCTCGCGCGACTGGCAGACCGAGGTGGTCACCACCCTCAAGCGCGAAATACCGCAGTACTTCAAAGGCACTTCCAACGTGCTGCTGGCCAAGGAACTGAGCCTGGTGCCCATAGGCACCATGGCCCACGAATACCTGCAGACCTACCAGGCGCTGGGCATGACCTTGCGCGACTTCCAGCGCGCCGCGCTCGAGGACTGGGTGCAGGAGTACCGCGGCGACCTCGGTGTGGCGCTGACCGATGTGGTCGGCATGGACGCCTTCCTGGCGGACTTCGACCTCTACTTCGCCAAACTGTTCGACGGGCTGCGCCATGATTCGGGCGACCCGTTTGTCTGGGGCGAGAAGGCCCTGGCCCACTATGCCAAGCTGCGCGTCGACCCGCAGAACAAGCGCCTGGTGTTTTCGGACGGGCTGGACGTGCCGACCGCGCTCAAGCTTTACCGTGCCTTTGCCGCGCGCACCCAGACCGGCTTCGGCATAGGCACCAACCTGACCAACGACGTCGGGCTGGTACCGCTGAACATCGTGATGAAGCTCACCGGCGCCAATGCCAGGCCCGTGGCCAAGCTGTCGGACAGCCCGGGCAAGACCTTGTGCAACGACCAGACCTTCCTGGCCTATTTGCGCCAGGTCTTCCGTTTCCCCGCTTCAACTTAAGGGCTTGAGGACCGCATGCTCAAAATCACCGCCGCCCAACTGAACTACACCATAGGCGACCTCTCCGGCAACGTCGCCAAAATGGTCACGGCCGCCAGCAAGGCCTGGACCGACCAGTCCGACATCGTTGTCTTCTCCGAGATGTCGCTCACCGCCTATTACCCCGGCGACATGCTCGAAGAAGAGGGTTTTATGGAGCGCGTCGATGCGGCTCTGCAAGACCTGCTGCTGGCCTCCCGCCAGATCCCGAATCTCTATTGGGTGATAGGCCTGCCCGCGCGCCGCGAAGCGCCGGGCAAGAAGCTGCGCAACTCGCTGTGCGTGATCAAGGGCGGCGAGGTGCTGCTCGAATATGCCAAGCAGCTGCTGCCCACCTACAACATCTTCGACGAGCGCCGGCATTTCGAACCCGGCCAGGACGTCGCGAAAGTTCTGCGCATACGCGACGCCAAGGTGGGCGTGCTGATCTGCGAGGACGGCTGGAACGACGAAGGCCTGGACTACGCGATCAACCCCTTCGACCGCATGCGCGACGCCGCGCCCGACCTGGTGATTTCCATCAACGCCAGCCCGTCCAACATCGGCAAGCGCGAACAGCGCCACCAGATCTTCGGCGCCGCCAGCAAACGCAACCAGCTGCCCATCCTCTACGTCAACCAGGTGGGCGGGCATGACCAGCTCGTTTACGACGGCGCATCCTTCGCGGTGGAGCCGCAGGCCGGTGTGGTGTTTGAGGCCGAACGCTTCGCCGAAGACGTGACGACCCTGCGCTTCGAGAGCGGCCGATTCCTGACGCTGGCCGGGGATGAACCCGCAGCCGTTCCGGCGGAGGGGCTGCCGACCATGGAGTTCTACCGGCGCCAGATCGTGCTCGGCCTGCAGGACTATGCGCGCCGCTGTGGCTTCAGCCGCGCGGTGATCGGTTCGTCGGGCGGCATTGATTCAGCCTTGACGCTGGCACTTGCCGCTGAGGCGCTGGGCCCTTCCAATGTGACGGCCATCACCATGCCGTCGCGCTTCTCGTCGGCCGGCTCGGTCGATGATTCGGAAATCCTGTGCCGCAACCTGGGGGTTGAGTTGCTTCACCACCCGATCGCCGATATCGTGAACGAATTCACTGGCGGCTTTGAGGCGGCCTTCGGCCAGGCGCTGCAAGGCATCGCGCTGGAAAACCTGCAGGCGCGTGCGCGCGGCACCATCCTGATGGAATACTCGAACAGCTTCGGCCACCTGCTGCTGACGACGGGCAACAAGTCCGAGATCTCGGTGGGCTACTGCACGCTGTACGGCGACACCAACGGCGGCCTGGGCCTGATCGGCGACCTCTACAAAACCGAGGTGTTCGCCCTGTCGAGCTACCTCAACGACGCCGCGGGCAGGGAAATCATTCCGCAGGCCATCATCGACAAAGCGCCCTCGGCGGAGCTGGCGCCCGACCAGAAGGACGTGGACAGCCTGCCGCCTTACCCGGTGCTCGACGAAGTGCTCAAGCTCTTGATCGAAGGCCGGCGCCTGGCCGGGTGGGAGTACGAGAAAGCTTCCGCCTTTGTCGCGCAGCTGCGCCTGCAGCCCGAGGGCCTCGCGATGACAGAACGCATCAAGGGCATGATCGCCCGCAACGAATACAAACGCCGGCAGGCGCCCCCCATCATCCGTTTGCGCGCGCGGGCTTTTGGCTCCGGCCGCCAGATGCCGATTGCCGCCAAATTTAATTAGCTTCATCAGGCTCCCATGACATCAACTTCCAAACAACACGAGGTCTCGGTCTATATCGGCCGCTTCCAGATCTTTCACAACGGACAGCTTGCGCTGCTGCGGCGAGCCCTCGAAGCGGCGCCGCTATGCATCGTGGTGCTGGGGTCGGCTTACCAGGCACGCACGCCCAAGAATCCCTTCACCTGGCAGGAACGGGCGGAAATGATCCGTCTGGCCTTGCCCGAGGCGGACCGGGACAGGGTCCGTTTTCTGCCTGTGCGTGACTACTATGACCAGGAGCGCTGGGTGTCCGCAGTCAAGCACGGCGTGGCGGAACTGGTCGGCGATAAGGCCGGGGGCTCCTTGGTGCTCGTCGGGCATTTCAAGGATGCGACCAGCGAGTACTTGAAGAATTTCCCCGGCTGGACACTCGATGCCGTCGAATCGCAAGGCCGGATTGACGCCAGTGCTTTGCGCGACGCCTACTTCGGCAATGCCGGCGCCGCGCTGGAACCGGCACTCGCCGCCCTTGTGAGCCAGGCACCGGCCAGCACCGTTGCATTCCTTCGTACCTGGGCGGCCTTGCCTTGCTTCCATGAACTCGCGCAGGAGTGGGAGAGCCTCAGGCAGGAAAAAGCCAAGTGGGCCGGCTCGCCCTATGCGCCGGTTTTTGTGACGGTGGATGCGGTCGTGAAGTGCAGCGGCCGGGTATTGCTGATCCAGCGCGGGCGTTCCCCCGGCAAAGGCTTGTATGCGGTGCCGGGCGGATTCATCGAGCAGCGCGAAACCGTGTACCAGTCAGCCCTGCGTGAGCTCGAAGAAGAAACCGAGCTGCGTTTGCTGGACGGTGACATGAAAAACGCCCTCAAAGCAGTCCACGTGTTTGACCACCCGGACCGCAGCCTGCGCGGGCGCGTGATCACGCATGCCCATTTTTTCGACCTCGGTTCGCGCAGCCTGCCTGAAGTGCAGGCCGCGGATGATGCGGCGGCGGTGGAGTGGGTGCCGATCGAGAAACTGGCCGCCATGGAGGATCGCTTCCACGACGACCATTTCCACATGCTGGATTTTTTCTTCTCATTGACGGATCGCATTTGAGCGGTGCCGCGCACGGTGATGCAGCTCATCCAACCACCCACCCCGCTTTCCGCCCTGTCTCTTGACCGAGCGGTGTTCCTGGCTGGCTCCATCGACCTGGGGAAAAGCGTGGACTGGCAAGCGGAACTGGCCTTGTCTCTTGCGGATTGCCCAGGAATCTTGCTCAACCCTCGCCGAGCGCAGTGGAATTCAAGCTGGTTGGCGGAAGCCAGCTTTCCACCGTTTCGTGAGCAGGTCGAATGGGAACTGGCCGCGATGGAGGCGGCGGGGATGATCGCGTTCTACTTTGCACCGCAATCGCAAGCCCCCGTCACCTTGCTGGAACTCGGCCTTGCGGCCCGGGGACGCAAGGCCGTGGTCTGCTGCCCTCCGGGTTACTGGCGAAAGGGAAACGTCGATGTCGTGTGCGAGCACTACAACATTCCGATGGTTGCGACGCTTGACGATCTTGGGCGGGAAGTCCGGGCTTATCTGTCTTCGGTTCGCGTGTCGGCGCAGGCCTGAAGCCGCGCTCCGGCCAGGCTTTCAGTTTGGGGGTCTCCATGCCGATATCCATAGCGCTCTAAGGATCGGAGATTCCTGGGCTAACTTTTCAGACAAAAACCAACAGCCATTGCCCGCAAAAAGACGAAGTTACAGCTTTCGGACTACTTAAAAATTACACTTGCTTGCATGTCCGGCAATAAGGCCCGGCAATAAAAAAAACGGAATCGGGGAGAGCGTGATTGGCCAAGCCACACGATGACTTGGGTAGATCACTCGAGGGGGTGCCGGAGCGCACCCAACAATTTGTCAAAACACACCGCGGCGCACGCAAGCTCGTCGCCGGCGTGGTCATGGCCGTCCTGGCCGGCCATGTGTGGGCCCAACCCGCGCCACTCAGCACTGCCGACCAGGAACAGCGCCGTGCCGAGGAGCGTGAGCGCTTGCTGCGCGAGCRGCAGGAGAAGGGACGTGATGAGCGTGCTCCACCGCCGCCTCAGCCCGAGGCCACCAAGCTGCCCGCCGCCGAGTCGCCCTGCCTGCCAATCCGCGAACTGAAACTGCGAACCCTTGCGGGCGAGCCAGCCGAGCTGGCATCGCAGTTCGCGTGGACGCTGGATGCGGCGGCGGGGCCCGATGCAAACGATGCGCCGCTGGGCCGCTGCCTGGGCACCCAGGGCATCGCCATCGTGATGAAGCGCGTGCAGAACGCCGTCATCGCCCGCGGCTACGTGACCACCCGCGTCCTGGCCGAGCCGCAAGACCTGAACACCGGCATCCTCACCCTCACGCTGGTCCCCGGCCGCATACGCGCCATCCGGTTTTCCGAAGGCAGCGATACACGCGGCAGCGCCTGGACGGCACTGCCCGCGAGGCCCGGCGACCTGCTCAACCTGCGCGACATCGAGCAGGGCCTGGAAAATTTCAAGCGCGTGCCCACGGCCGAGGCCGACATCCAGATCGAGGAAGCAAAGACTCCCGGTGCCCGGCCCGGCCAGAGCGACCTGGTCATCAGTTACAAACAGGCTTTTCCGTTTCGCCTCTCGGTGTTTGCCGACGACAGCGGCTCCAAAGCCACCGGCAAATACCAGGGCGGCATCACGCTGTCCTATGACAACTGGTGGACGCTCAACGACCTGTTCTACGTCTCGCTCAACGCCGACCTGGGCGGCGGTGACCCAGGCGGCCGCGGCACGCGCGGCAGCACGGTCCACTATTCGGTGCCCTTCGGTTACTGGACGCTGGCCGCCACCGTCAGCGACAACCGCTACTTTCAAAGCGTCGCCGGCCTCAACCAGGACTATGTTTACCGCGGCACCAGCAGCAACGCCGAACTCAAGCTCTCGCGCCTGGTCTATCGCGACGCCAGCCGCAAGAGCACCGTCAGCCTCAAGGCCTTCCAGCGCCGCTCCAACAACTTCATCGACGACACGGAAGTCGAGGTGCAGCGCCGCGTGGTCGGTGGCTGGGAACTGGGTGTCGGCCACAAGGAGTTCATAGGCCAGGCCACGCTCGAAGGCAACCTGGCCTACAAGCGCGGCACCGGCGCTTTCGGCTCGCTGCCCGCGCCCGAAGAGGCATTTGGGGAAGGTACCTCGCGCTTTGCCGTGATCAACGCCGACGCCAACCTGCAGCTGCCTTTCAAGCTGGCCGGGGTCGGCCTGCGCTACAGCGCCGCCTGGCGCCTGCAGCAGAATCGCACGCCCCTAACCCCGCAAGACCGCTTTTCCATCGCCGGGCGCTATACCGTGCGCGGCTTCGACGGCGAGTYGTCGCTGAGCGCCGAACGCGGCTGGCTGCTGCGCAATGAACTCAGCACCGCGCTGGGCGAGACCGGCCAGGAGGTTTACATCGGCCTGGACCACGGCGAAGTCGGCGGCCCCAGCAGTGAATTCCTGGTGGGCAAGCACCTGACGGGCGCCGTCATCGGCGTGCGCGGCAGCTTCAAGAAAGTGCAGTACGACATCTTTATCGCCGCACCCGTCAAAAAACCCGAACTCTTCCGCACCGCCGGCAGCACTTTGGGCGTGAGCCTGAGCGCCAGTTTTTAGCCGCCTGTCATTAAATTATTTTCAGACTGAAAAATTATGATCAAAAACCTGTACCGCATTGTCTTCAACACCTGGCCTGGCCTGCAGACATGCCGTCGTGTCACTCTCGGTCTTCATTCTGTGATCCTTGGCTCCATGCTGGGCTGTGCGTCTTACTCAACCGGAAAACTGGATGCCGAGCAGTCGGTCAACGCTGCAAAAGTGAGGGTGTTCAGGCCTGTCGCCATTTTTATGTACCCCGGAAAGTCCTGTTATCTGAGTGGCAGTCCTGGCGAGATAAAAACGCTGTCGCTTCCTTTTGCGAAGAAGTTGACGGTGGGCATGCCGTCTACAGAAGATATGCCCGACACATACGATGAATTCCTGGTCCCAGGCAACAGCCCGTTGACAGTGCGGATGTGGATCAGGAATCCCGGCGCCCGATTCCAATGCGATCCCGGTGCGGTGGCGTTTACCCCGGAATCTGGAAAGAACTACGACACGGCCCTTATTCTGGAGTCAGGCTATTGCCACATCCGCGTTCGCGAACTCGTAGAAGGCTCTCCTGGAAAAGCCTTGCCGCAGCCTCTGCGCGTCATGCCCGCCACGCGATGTCCCGATTGACCTCTTACCTTGATCACGACCGATGCTGTCCAGGCTACCGGCGTCACGGCCGGCATCAGCCTGAATTACTACTTCTTAGCCCCATTTCTCTATGAACCAGCACCTGCACCGCATCATCTTCAACGCCACACGCGGCCAGCGTATGGTGGTGGCCGAAACCGCCAGCGCGGGGGGCAAGGCCGCGGGCGGTGAAACTTCGGGCGCAGTGGCCTCGCCGGGCTTGTCTGTGCAACTGCACCCGCTGCGCTTTGCCATGCTCACCGCGCTGGGCATGGTCTTGTGGCTGCAGCCCGCCGCGTTCTCGACAGTGCATGCCCAAATCGTCGCGGCCCCCGGCGCCCCCGCCAACCAGCGCCCCACGGTGCTGCAGACCGCCAACGGCCTGCCGCAGGTCAACATCCAGACGCCGTCGGCCGCGGGTGTCAGCCGCAACACCTACAGCCAGTTCGACGTCCAGCAAAACGGCGCCATCCTCAACAACAGCCGCACCAACGTGCAAACCCAGCTGGGCGGCTTTGTCGGCGCCAACCCCTGGCTGGCCACCGGCCCGGCCCGCGTCATCCTCAATGAAGTGCAGTCGGCCAACCCCAGCCAGATCCGTGGTTATGTTGAAGTGGCCGGCCAGCGCGCCGAAGTCATCATCGCCAACCCGGCCGGCATCAACGTCAACGGCGGCGGTTTCCTCAATGCCAGCCGTGTCACGCTGACCACCGGCAGCCCGGTGCTGAACGGCGGCGCGCTCGAAGGCTTCCGGGTGCAGGGCGGCAATGTTAGCGTGGGCGGCGCCGGGCTGGACACCAGCACAGCCGACTACACCGCCATCCTCGCCCGCGCTGTGCAGGTCAACGCCGGCATCTGGGCGAAAGAACTGCGTGTGGTCACGGGCGCCAACGACATTGATGCGGCGCAGCACAGCGCCACGCCCATCGCAGGCGCGGGCCCAGCGCCCAGCTACGCCGTCGACGTCGCCCAGCTGGGCGGCATGTATGCCGGCAAGATTTACCTGGTGGGCACGGAAACCGGCCTGGGCGTGCGCAACGCCGGTGTCATTGCCGCCACCGGCGGCGACCTGGTGCTGCAGGCCAACGGCTGGCTCACCAACACCGGCAGCCTGCAGGCGGCCGGCAACACACAGCTAGCCACCGCGGGCGCGATCAGCAACAGCGGCACCGTCTATGCCGGCGGCAACACCACACTGGCCGGCCAGGGCGGCATCGGCAACAGCAGCACCGGCATCATTGCCGCGCAGGGCAACACCAGCCTGCAGGCCACGGGCGCGTCCATCAACTCCGCGGCGGGCTCCGTGCTCGCGGCCGGCATGAACACCGACGGCACGCTGCGCGTCGGCGGTGACCTCGCTGTGGCGGCTTCGGGCGCCGTGGCGCTGAACGGCCAGGCCCTGGCGGGCGGCAATGTCGCGGTCTCGGGCTCACAACTCAACCTGGCCGACGGTAAGCTGGGCGGGCAGAACCTCTCGCTGGCGGCCAGCACCGGAAACATCGACGTCAGCCGTGCCACCGTCAACGCACAAGCCACGCTGGGCGCCAGCGCGGCGCAAACCCTGCGCACCGATGCGGCCGTCATCTCGGCCGGCCAGCTCAAGCTCACGGCCAAAGACATCTCCAACGCCGGCGGCGAGATCGTGCAGACCGGCACGGGCAACACCACCATTGCACTCACATCGCCCACCGGCACGCTCAACAACAGCGCGGGCCGCATCGCCACCAACAGTCAGAACCTGACCCTCTCCGCGCCCACCCTCAACAACACCGGCGGCAGGATAGAACATGCCGGCGGCGGCACACTGGCCATCAGCGCCACCACCTTGAATGGTGACGGCGGCACCATCGTGAGCACGGGCGCGGCCAGCCTCTCGGCCGCCACCTTGAACCACAACAACGCCACGCTGTCGGCCAACAGCCTCAC
This sequence comes from Polaromonas sp. P1_G2, assembly GCF_056405515.1. Taxonomy (NCBI): domain Bacteria; kingdom Pseudomonadati; phylum Pseudomonadota; class Betaproteobacteria; order Burkholderiales; family Comamonadaceae; genus Polaromonas; species Polaromonas sp. P1_G2. The sequence goes on along the minus strand of NZ_JBFUBY010000049.1, from coordinate 4,616 downwards.
CGTGGCGGCCGGCACGCTCAACAACCGCGGCGGCACCTTCAGCCAGAGCGACCTGGGCGCGGCCAGCGTCACGGCCACCGGCGCCATCGACAACAGCGCGGGCAAGATCCTCAGCAACGGCAACACCACCGTCAGCGCACAAAGCCTCAACAACCAGGGCGGAGTGGTCCAGGCCACGGGCACCTCCAGCCTGGGCATCACCACCACGGCGGCGCTGGACAACAGCGCCAACGGCCAGGTCGCCGCCGGCGGCGCAGCCACCCTCAACACCGGCACCCTGGACAACAGCGGGGGCAAGGTCACCGCGGGCGGCAGCCTCACCGCCACTGCCGGCGGCGCCCTCACCAACGTCCAGGGCCTGCTGGCCGCCAACGGTGCGGCCACCTTCACGGCCGCCAGCCTGGACAACAGCCGCGGCGTCATCGCCTCCGTGCAAAACAACGCAAGCGTCACCACCACGGGCGCCACCACCAACGACAGCGGCCGCATCGAGGCCGCCGGCGACGTCACACTCGCCAACGCAGGCCTCAGCAACAGCAAGGCCGCGGGCCAGGCCACGGCGGGCAGCATCACCGGCCGCAACATCGCCATCAACGCCGGCGGCCAAAACCTCAACAACGCTTTCGGCACCATCGCCGCCGCGCAGGGCGCCACACTGCAGACTGGTGCGCTCAACAACAATGCCGGCCTGATCCAGGCCGGCGCGGCGCTGGGCATCAACACCGGCGGCCAGGCGCTCACCAACACCAATGCCGCTTCCTATGCCGGCGGCGCGGGCGGCATCACCTCGCAGGGCGCGATGACGCTCGCCACCGGCGATCTCAACAACGCGGCCGGCTTTATAGGCGCCAAGGGCGCGCTCACGGCCAATACTGCCGCCGTCGGCAATACCGCGGCGGGCCAGATCGTCAGCGAGTCCTCGCTCAACTTCAGCAGCACCGCCTTCGACAACCGCGGCGGGCAGGTCCAGGCCCTGGGCGATGCCGGCATCAACACCGGCACTGGCGCCATCAACAACGCGGGCGGCCTGTTGCGCAGCGCCGACACCGCCACGCTCAGCGCGGGCAGCGTCATCAACAGCAATACCCTGGGCGCCAACCTGGGGCTCGAAGGCAACAACGTCGCCATCACGGCCGGCGCCATCAGCAACGACAGCGGCGCGATCCGCACCAGCACCAACGCCACGCTGACCAGCGGCGGCAGCCTCAACAACACGGCGGGCCTTGTCAGCGCAGGCAACACCGTCACCGTGCAAGACACCGCCGCCAGCCCGGCCGCGCGCACCCTGGCCATCACCAACACCGGCGGCACCTTTGTGGCCGGCCGCTCGCTGGCCGCCAGCGCCGCCAGCCTCAACGGCACCGGCAGCCTGCTGTCGCAGCAGGATTTGTCGCTCTCGCTGGCCGGCGATTTCAGCAACACCGGCACCATTAGCGCTACCGGCAACAACACGGTAGCCGTCACCGGCACCCTCACCAACAGCGGCAAGCTGCAGGCCGGCGCCACGCTGGACGTGACGGCGGCGACGATTGACAACACCGCAACCGGCGAGATGACCGGCACCACCACCAAAATCACCGCCACCGCCGCTAACACCCTGATCAACCGCGGCCTGATCGACGGCGTCGACACACAGATCAACACCGTCACGCTGAACAATCTCGGCACCGGCCGCATCTACGGCAACACCCTCAGCATCGCCGCCACCACCATCAACAACGACGCCGAAACCGTGGGCGGCGTCACCACGGCCGCCACCATCGCCGCGCGCCAGCGCCTGGACATAGGCGCGACCACCATCAACAACAGCAACGGCGCGCTGATCTTCAGCGCCGGCGACATGGCCATAGGCGGCAGCCTGGACGGCAGCCGCCGCGCCACCGGCCAGGCGACGCTGATCAAGAACGCCTCCGCCACCATCGAATCGCTGGGCGCCATGGCACTGGCGGCCAGCAGCATCCAGAACACCAACCCCTCGTTCAGCTACACCCTCAACACCACTGGCCCAGTCAGCAAGATGGACATGGTGGCGAGCGACGGCACGGTTCGCGCAAGCACCGATTTCGCCTGGACCACCACCGGGCAGCAGGGCAGGTTCATCGCTTCGACGGCCCCGGGTTTCCCCGTCATCGGCGGCCTGTTGCCGGGCAGTCCCTACGCCGCGCCCATCTACAAGACCTATTACGAAGGCCCCAACGCCTTTGAGGCCGAAGCCACCACGCCGCCCTCGGGCGACAACAACAACGGCGCCTACTTTCCCGACGTGCTGAACTACCAGAACACCGACCCGGTCTGGGCGTTGTTCGGCATGGCCAACCCCGCCAACACCACGCCCGGCCCGCGCCCCACGCGCACCTGGGTGGGCAGCCAGGACCAGGGCTCATTCGTCGACCCCACACCCCAGGAACTCGCTGCCTGGCAAACGGCATCTGCCCCGTGGCAGGCGCTGCAAGTCAAGCTCAATGATTTCCGCGCCGCGGCCCAAAGTTCCCTGCTCCTCTTTTCGGTCAAGCGCGAGTACACCGAAACAGACCAGAGCGCCACCGTCAACACCGGTCGGCCGGGGCAGATCCTGAGCGGCGGCAACATGACGCTCAACGCCAGCGGCACGCTGCTCAATGACAACAGCCGCATCATCGCGGGCGGCGTGCTCACGGCCACCGCCCAGGCCGTCAACAACCAGGCCACGCAGATCACCGCGGTGCAAAGCCGCTCCGGCAGCGCCACCCGTTTTGGCATCATCGGCCAGGACTGCTTCCTGGGCTCCTGCAGCGATATCTACGGTTTCATCGTCGACCCGTATGCGCAGAACATCCCGCACACCATCGTCACTGGCATCGCCGTCGCGCAGTCCAACGCCGCCGTGCCGGGCACCGGCACCGTGCTGGCCAGCCTCACACCCGGCAGCGTCAGTACCACGCCCGGCGCCATCGGCACACCCAGCGCCGCCGCGCGCAGCGCCGGCATCGTGCAGGTCACCTCCAGCGTAGGCGCTATCGGCAGCCTGGCCGCCAATGTCCCCGTCTTGCGCACCATTGCCCCCAACCTCGGCATCCCCAATACCAGCCTGTTCCGCACCAACCCCGGCCCGGCCGGCGCCTTCCTGATAGAGACCGACCCGCGCTTCGCCAACTACCGGACCTGGCTGGGCAGCGACTACATGCTGGCCGCCTTGACGCTGGACCCCACCGTCACCCAGAAACGCCTGGGCGACGGCTTCTATGAGCAACGCCTCATCAACGAGCAGGTCGCCCAACTCACCGGCCAGCGCTTCCTCGGCAACTACAGCAGCGAAGAAGTCCAGTACAAGGCCTTGATGGACGCCGGCATTACCTTTGCCGGCACCATGAACCTGCGCCCCGGCATCGCCCTGACCGCCGCGCAGATGGCGGCCCTCACCAGCGACATCGTCTGGCTCGTCGAGCAGACCGTGACCCTGGCCGACGGCAGCACCCAGCGCGTGCTGGTACCCCAGGTCTATGTGCGTGTGCAGGCCGGCGACATCGACGGCGCCGGCACTCTGCTGGCCGGGCGCGAGCTCAACCTCAACCTGGCAGGCGACCTCAGCAACAGCGGCACCATGGCCGGCCGCACCGTCATGGCCCTCACGGCCGAGAACGTCAACAACCTGGGCGGGCGCATCAGCGGCAATGCCGTGGCCGTCACCGCGCGCACCGACCTCAACAACATAGGCGGGCAGATAGACGCCGCCAACAGCCTCAACGTGACGGCCGGGCGCGACCTCAACATTGCCACCACCACCACAGCACCCACCAGCACGCTCAGCAGCGTGGGCCCCACCGTCTCCAGCTTCACCGGCATAGACCGCGTGGCCGGCCTCTACATCACCAACCCCGGCGGCACCTTGCTCGCCAGCGCTGGGCGCGACGCCAACATCGTTGCCGGCGTCATCCAGAGCCAGGGCAGCGCCCAGTTGCAGGCCGGCAACAACATCAACCTGAACACAGTCACCAAGTCCGACAGCGTCGACGCTACCCGCGACGAGCGCAACTACACCCGCTTCTCCCAGAGCCAGGACGTCGGCAGCCAGATCAATGCCACCGGCAACCTGAGCCTCGTCGCCGGCAAAGACATCAACGCCACCGCCGCCAGTGTGACCAGCCAGCAGGGCGCCCTGGTCGCCAGCGCCGGCAACAACGTCAACATCAATGCCGGTAAAACGCAGAGCTCGTTGGCGACCGCCACCTTTGTGGAAGACTCGGACGCGTTCAGCTCGGGCAGCACTGAAGTGCGGCAGAGCGCTTCCGCCGACAAGGCGATCAGCTCATCCCTGAGCGGCAACACCGTCACCGTGGTGGCCGGTAATGACATCAACGTCAAAGGCTCCAGCGTGGTGAGCGATACCGGCACCACCCTGGTGGCCGGCAACAACCTCAGCATTGAGGCCGCCACCAACAGCAGCAGTTCGGCCTCTTTCCAGGAAAGAAAACAAAGCGGCCTGCTCGATGACGGCGGCGGCATCAGCATTGGCACGCAAGAGCGATCYACGCAGCAGAAGGCGCAAGGCACCAGCGCCGCGGCCAGCACCGTGGGCAGCATCGCCGGCAACGTCACCCTGCAAGCCGGCGAGGCCTACAAACAGGTCGGCAGCGACG